>CALAAN010000162.1 GCA_937884915.1 uncultured Oscillibacter sp. | reverse complement strand
GCCATGATGCTGCCGAACATCTTGTCCCAGTTGGCGTTGTAAAGGCTGACGGCCTTTTCGGTCTTGTCCGAGAGGACGTTCGCCTCGTCGCGCACGTACTGCTCGAACGCCGCCGTGGAGAGCGAGGTATCGACCTTTTCGCCGCCCGTCGGCGTGGTGATGGCAGGTGCCTTGTGAAAGCCCCACGCACTGGATGCGACGATCGCCAAAATCAAAACAACGATGGCGACGCCGCGTTTTTGAAAGAATTTCATATACTTCTCCTATCCGGAGCGTCTCAGCTTCTCAGCTCCATGAGCTTCTGCTTCAGCTCGCCTTCGATGCGGCCGAGTTCGACCTCCGCTTCCTTGCGCTTCTGCGCGCCCTCGCGCTGGATGTTCACGACCTCGTCGAGCGTGGAGACGAGCTGCTCGTTCGTGTGCTGCAGCGTCTCGATATCGACGATGCTGCGCTCGGCCTCCTTCGCCGTGGCGATGGTGCCCATCTTGAGCATGTCGGCATTCTTCTTGAGCAGCTCGTTCGTCGTCTCCGTCACGGCGCTCTGCGCGGCCGTGGCCTGACGGCTGTGCTCCATGCCGAGCGCCAGCACCATCTGGCTCTTCCAGAGGGGGATGGTGTTGACGAGCGAGGACTGGATCTTTTCGACCATCAGGGTGTCGTTATTCTGCAGCAGTCTCGTCTGCGGGCCCATCTGGAGCGAAACCATGCGCGTGAGCTCCAGGTCATGCAGCTTCTTTTCAAAGCGCTCGCACTTCTGCGCGTAGTCGTTGTAGGCCTGCGCATCCTCGGCAAGGCCGCTGGCCTCCGCCTTCTTGCGCAGCTCCTCGAGCTCGCCGGAGCGGACCTCAGCCAGGCGCTTTTTGCCCGCGATGATATACATGGTCAGCTCTTTATAGTACTTGAGGTTCAGCTCATACATCTGGTCGAGCATCGCGATATCCTTCATCAGCGTGACCTGATGCTTTTCAAGCTCGCTCACGATGCGGTTCACGCTCGTCTCGGCCTTGCCGTACTGCGCGCGCATCAGCTCGAGCTTATCCTTCTGCTTGTGGAAGAAACCGGCAAAGCCCTTCTTCTCCTCCTGGCCGAAGCCCTTGACCTCGACAACGAGGTTCGAGAGCGTCTCGCCCACCTCGCCAAGATCCTTGTTGCGCACGGAGGACAGCGCGTTTTCCGAGAACGTCGCAACGCTCTTCTGCGCGGCCACGCCGTAGTTGAGCACGAGGTTCGTGTCCTTGATGTCGATCTTCTTCGCGAATTCGTCGACGGCCTTCTTCTCCTGCTCGGTGAGCATGCTCTCGTCGACCTTGACGGGCTCGACTTCCTTTTTCTCCGTCTCGGGCGCGGCGGGCGCTTCGGGCGTGAGCGTCAGCTCGGGAACGGCCTCCTGCGCCGTTTCGGTGGGGTTCAGGATCAGCTCGGGCATCATGTTGTCGCTCATATCATTTCTCCTCCGTATTTTGGCTTTGAGTTTGTTCTTTTTCGTGCTTTTTGATGCGCTGGATGCGGCGCAGACACATCAGCGTGGCCAGCGCCCAGATCACCGCGGAATAGTAAAGCGTATCCTTGTGCAGGCTGATTGCGCCGGCCAGACTGCCCACGCCTAAAATGGCAAAGATCGCGCAGAAGATCGGGTCGAGCCACACACCCTTGAGGCGCTTCATGAGCCACGCGTTCACCCTGGCGTTGAACGCCATCACTTTCTTTCTCATTGTTTACTCCTCACAGCTCAAGTTTGATGTCGTCCTGCGGGGCCGCGGCCGTGCCGGACTCAGCATGGAGTTCGCCGTCATCCCCGCTCAGCCCCTCGCGCTTCATCATGTTTTCGAGCACCGTGATGTCGGTGGAAATGTCCATTGCCTCGCTGCCAAAGAGCATATCGAGCTGCTTTTCAAAGGCCGTGACGATCGTACCCATCATACTCTCCACGCGCTGCATGGTCGCGTCGATGTTCTCGCCGCTCACGCCCTGCGCGCCCATGCGGTCATAGGCGTTTAAGAGCTTGAGCGTTGTGGGCAGATAGTAATCCATGAACTTGCGGATCTGCGGCAGCTTCGACGGGTCAGCCTTGACCTGCGCGAAGATTTTTGCGCTCAAATCCTCCAGACGGTCGATGTCGGCGGAGATCTTCTCGTCCTTGATGGATGTGTTGAGCCGCTTCATCTCGGAGATGGCGAGATTGCCGTCCTTGATCATTTTGTCGAGCTCAGGATTGCCGGTGGTCTCTTCCTTTTTCGGCGGGTCGGGCACCGTGACCTCGACCGTGCCGCACACGGCGTTCATAATGAGAAATACCACCGCTGACGCGGCCGCCACCAGAATAAAATGCGGCACACGGTAGAGCGGAAACAGCAATGCGTAAATGACCCATGTTCCCGCCGCGGCGTAATAGGGTACAGTGGATCTGCGTTTGACAGTTGCCAAGACGATCCCCTCCTGTTTTCATAAATATTTTGACTGAATCATGATATCACATCGCATCAGCGCGGTCAAGCAAAGCAAGCACCGGAAGCAGTGCAATATCGCACTTTTTACAAAGGAAGGCGGCGTCCTAAACAGGACGCCGCCTTTTGCGAAACACTGTGTTTTTCTTATTCGTTCCGGATGGCTTCGAGCGCTGAGATCTTGACCGCCTTATTCGCGGGCTGATAACCGGACACCAGTCCGACCAGCACCGAGAACACCAGCGCGAAGATCACGAGCTCCGGCTTGATGACGGACGTGCGCACCACATTCTCGCCGCCGATGAGCGCCTGCTTGATAAGCTCCCATGTCACGCCCCCGCCGCCGAATGCACCGAACGAGAACAGATTGATGATGACGGATATGATGAAGCTGAAAATCAGTCCCAGAATGCCGCCGAGAAGGCCGATACTGCCTGCCTCCATCAAAAACATTGCGCGGATATCGCGCACGTAGCAGCCGAGCGCCTTCATGATGCCGATCTCCTTCGTGCGCTCGGAGATGGACATGATCATCGTATTCGTAATGCCGATGGCCGCGACCAGCAGCGAGATCGCGCCGAGGCCGCCGAGCATCAGCTCGATCTGGCGGGTCTGCTTGTTGAGCTCGTCGCGCATGCTCTGCATGGAATACGTGCTGTAGCCTAAATCCTTGATGGACTGCTCCACGTCCGACACCGCGTCGAGGCTCTCAGCCTTGACATTGATGCTCGAATACTCGAACTTCGTGTCAGTCTTGCCGGTCAGGTCCTGAATGAGCGATTTGAGCGCATTGATGTCCATCATCACGCCGTCGCTTGTCTCATAGCCCTTGCCTTGGTCCTCCTTCATCACGCCGACGACCTTGAGCTCGACCTCATAGGGGGTAGGCTCGGTGCCTGTACCGTCGTCGTACGGCGTGAGCACCATGGTGATGCTCGTCTTGAGCGGGTCAAAAAAAGCATCCGGAATATTTTCCGTATCCAGATTGCCGTTCTCGTCCCAGACATAGCGGCTCACATAGTTGCGCCCGTCCGGCATCAGCGTATCGGTGAAGTTATAGGCAAAATACTGGCCCACGACCACCTCGTCGCTGTTTTCGGGATACCGCCCGTCTACCAGCTCAAAGCCCATGTCCTCAAGGGCGCTCGAATCAATGCCGACAAAGTTGACATAATCCGCCGTATAGCGTCCGTTGACGCCTGCTTTGAAGCCCACATTATATCCGTCGAGACTCGCCTTGGGCATAACGGCCTTGACGCCCGCGATCTCGTGGAAGCTTTCCACCGCTGCATTGTCGAGCTTTGTCTGATTTGCTTCGCCGGTGTTCTGGTTATATCCTTGGTAGACCTCAATGATGGACAGGTCTCCCATATTATTGAGCATCTGGTCATACGACTCCTGCATGCCTGCGCCGATGGAGACCATCACGATGATGGACGTGCAGCCGATGAACACGCCCAGCACCGTCAGGATCGTGCGTCCCTTGCGCCGCGACAGGCTGTCGAAGCACATTTTCAGGATGTCTGCGAATCTCATTTTTTCTGCTCCTCAGCACCCGTGGCCGCAGGCTCTTTATCCTCAGCCGCCGCGGCCTCCGCTGCCTCCTGCTTCTCCTCGACATTCTCCTCTTCGTCCCACTTGTCCCACAGCGCCTGCTCGGCCTTCTGTTTGGCCTTCTTCTTGCGGGCGCGGAGCACGATCAGCAGGATAATGAGCACGACGACCGCCGCGATGATAACGTACTTCCACGGGAAGGTGCTCGTCGGCTCGGGGTCGACGGGCTCGTCAGGGTCAACGGGATCGACAGGCTCGTAAGCCATGGCCTCGACCGTGGCTTCGAAGACGCGCTCTTTCGTGTTGCCGTTGGAGTCTTCATAGGTGATGACGATCTTGACCTGATTTTCGCCCTCGTTGAGCGGGGTCACGGCAAAGGCGATGGTGCCGTTCTTGCCGCCGTCGATCGTGCCGATGCGCTGATAGGCCGTCGGCGTGTCGATATCGCCGGAGATGGTGGCTTCCACGTTGTTGATGGCACTCTTGCCCTTGTTGACATAGTCGATCGTCAGGCTCGTCTCCTCGCCGACATAACCGGTGTAGGAGGTCGTGGGCTCGCTCAGCTCAAAGCGGTCGGGCTGGTAGAGCGGCACGCTCAGCGACAGCGTGGCGTTGCCCGATTTTCTCGCGTTCTGGTCAACGTATTCATAGGTCACGTCGATCTTGACGTCCTGCGCGCTGGCGCTGATGAGCTGCGCGGCCTTCATCGGCACGGTGACGGTCTTGCTGCCGCTCGCGGCGACGGATTCAAAGTAGAACGTGTTCGTCGAGCCGTTGAGCATCAGGTCCTGACCGCCGGTGACGGTGACCATGACGTTTTCGATCTTGATGGTCTTGCTGGTGTTCGTGAACGAAAAGCTCAGGTTTGTGCTCGAACCTGCCGCGACGGACGAGCCGCCGTAGTTGTACTTCGAGAGGATGACGATGGGCGTGGGGCTCGCGATAGGGTCTTCGTCCTTCGTATCCTTGGTGACGGTGGAGAGAACGTTCACGCTGCCGCTGGCGCTGCCAGAGGTCAGCTGCGTGCCATTGTCGTAGTAGAACGACAGCGTGGCATCGATCGTCTGCATCTGGGACTCGATCTTGTCGGGAGCCTTGACCGTCACGGTGACCGCCGTATCGCGGCCCGCACGGATATCGTCGAGCATGTAGTCCTGACTGCCCATGATGAGCAGCGAACCGGAGGACTTGAGCGTCAGGATGGGGTCTCGCATCGCGGTCGTGCCAGCGTTCTGGACATAAACAGTGATGGTTTTCGTCTGTCCCGCGGCAATGGCCGTGCTCGTGCCGTCGGAGTTGAAGACAGCGCGCGGCTCGGGAATCACCTCCGGCGTCGGCTCGGGATCGGGCGTCGGCTCAGTGTAGGGCACGCACTCGCGGACAGGCACACTGTTGTTCGACTGATAACCGCCCTTGACAATATCGTTACCTTCTGAGTCTTTGGCGCCATCATAGTAGATGGTAAAGTTTAGAGTCTTATTTGTGTCGCCGGTATAGGTAAGATTATCGAACGTCACTTCATACGAGCCGTAAGAGCCTGTTTTAATGACATCTGCCGTACCGCCCTGAAAGCTATCAAGGCCTCGTACAACACGAATTCTGTCGTCTCTGCCGTCCGTGCGTGACAAATAGACCGTAATGCTCACCGTGTCGCCGGTCTCGATACTGCTGCGGCTCGCCTCATAGCCGGTAATCAGAAACGTCGGCTCGCTGGTTTTCGGTACAACAGGCAGGTCATCATCTTTGTTGTTTTCGTCAGCTTTAGCAATATTCATCGGCAGCAGCGCCGCGCACAGCACAA
>CALAAN010000161.1 GCA_937884915.1 uncultured Oscillibacter sp. | reverse complement strand
AGACGGTGGACAGCATCCACATTGAGCTGCGCGACCCGAACTTCACGCTCCAGGCCATGGGCGTGCGCACGGCGATGGAGGGCGTGAAGGGCTACTATCCCGCCTTCGACATCACGCCGCCGCACCTTGTCTCGGGCGTCGTGACCGACCTTGGCATCTACTCTCCCTATGATCTGCACCGCTATTTTACGGACGGCAGCATCGGAGCGGACAATCTGGTGATTTAAATGGAACAAAATTTGGACATTCTTCGTCAGGAGATCGTGGACAAATCGCTTGAGGCATTCCGCGAGGGCCTGTTTTCCGGCACGAGCGGCAACATGAGCTGCCGCGTCGCGCCCGATGAAATGCTCATCACGCCGACATCTGTGCGCTACGACGTGCTGCGCGCGCAGGACGTCGTGCGCATGAAGCTCGACGGCACGGTGCTGGAGGGAGAATTGCAGCCCTCGAGCGAGTGGCGCATGCACGCGGCGGTCTACAAGGCGTATGGCGAGACGAACGCCGTCTTCCACACGCATTCGCCCTATGCGACGGCGTTCGCCGTCGTGCGGAAGAGCATCCCCGCGGTGTTGATCGAATCGTGTATCTTTTTGGGCGGTGACATCCGCTGTGCGGCCTACGCCGCGCCGGGGACCGAGGCCGTCGGCACGAACGCGATCCCCGCGCTCAGGGACCGCGGCGGCTGCACACTGGCCAATCACGGTGTGCTCGCTGTGGGAAAGGACCTTGCACAGGCGTATCTGCGCGCGGAATACATCGAAGACGTCGCCAAGGTCTACACCTTTTCCAAGACGCTCGGCACGCCGGTAGAGCTTGCCTCTCTTTAACGAGAAAAACAGTGCGGAGAATGCACAAGGAGAACACAAATGAAAAGCATACTGAAAAGAAACCGCGTTCTGGCCGTCATTGCGCTGATCGGCCTGCTCGCTTCGCTCGTACCGCTCATCTCGCGCGTGCAGGCGGAGGAGAGCAACAAGTATTACGACATTGTCCTCGACTACAACAGCATGCGCTCGATGGCGCGCCAGTCCTCGCAGACGGAGGACGAGTGGCTCGATCTCTTCAAGTCGCTCGGCGTTGACAAGGTCGCGCTCAGCGAGGCGAGCGCCCTCAACCTGCACGACAACGCGGCCATCCCTGTGCATGCGATGACTGTGAAAAAGGCGGCAGAGAACTACGGTTGGGAGAATCAGTATCCCGCCGAGGTCGCACAGTGGCTGCGCGAGAGCACCGATGTGAGCGACGCGATCATCTGGACGGAGACCGCCGCGAGTTATGAATGGATACTCGAGGCATTCAATGCCCGCTTTGAAGACTTTGAGGCCAAGACCTATCTTGACGGCGAGCACGGTTTTATCTTCATCCAGCAGCAGAAAAACGGCATGAAGGGCGAAAAGCTGCTCGACCTGCGCCTTGGCATCTGGCCGGACACGGTGGAGCTGTTCGAGCGCCACGGCTACCAGATCATCCCGCGCTCGGTGACGGAAAAGGACATGAACGGCACGAAATTTGCCGAGGCCTATATTGAGGTCCTCAAGCACTTCGACGCGCCGTATTTTATGAACAACGGCGACGAGCTCGTCGGCTATGAGGATGACGAGAGCCTGGAGCTTCTGACGCAGTATCTCAACGAGAGCGGCGCAAGCATCGCCATGATGGAGCAGAACGACCAGAGCCAGAATCTTGTCTGGCCCGGTATTGAAGAGCTGCTCGACAACACGGGCTACCGCGGCGTGCGCGTGTTCAACGAGTGGGCCTATATCCAGAACCGCTATGAATACTGCGGCTACGAAGGCCCCGAGGAGATCACGAACACATTCTTTAGAGCCATCGCCGAGCGCAACTGCAAGATCATCTTCCTCAAGATGATCCTGGAGCCGGACAATGACGTCAGCTGGGACGCCGACGAGAAGGAGTGGGTCTACATCACCGACCCCGCCGACTATGAGCAGATGCTCACAGATCTCGACGCGCGCTTAGAGCCCCTTGGCTACATGCACGCGACCGTGCCCGCGATGGAGCTCAAGACACCGTCCACGGCGCTCAAGGTGCTGCAGGGCATTGGCACGGCGGCGCTCATCGTGATCCTGCTTGATCTGTTCTTCTTCATCGGCAAGCGCTGGCGCACGATCCTGTTTGCCGTCGGCGCGCTCGGCTTTGCCGGCCTCGCGGTGCTCAGGCCCTCAATGTTCCGCCTGGTCCTTTCGATGTCCGGCGGTATTGTGATGCCGTCGATTGCCGCCGTCGGCCTGTGCCGCGTACTGCTGGAAAAGAGACGAAGCGAGCCGCAGGTCAAGTTCGGCAAGCTCCTCGGCTTTACACTTGGAACAGCTATCGTGACCATTCTGACGGCGTTCTGCGGGTCGCTGCTCGCGTCGTCCGCGCTCTCGCAGCTCTCATATATCCTCGAGATCGACCTGTACCGCGGCGTCAAGCTGATGCAGCTCATCCCCATCGGCCTTTTCATGCTCGCCTATCTTCTGGTCTATGCCTATGAGGAGACCGGCGCGCGCGAGGCCGTCCTTGCCCACGCGGGGCAGCGCGGGGAGAAGAACCGCGTCAAGCGCTTCAACGCCTATTTCGGCGAGCTGATGCAGACGCCGATGAAGCTCGGCTGGTTCCTCGCGATCGTCGTCATTGCGGTGGCGGCGGTGTTCATGCTGCTGGTGTTCGCCTACTATATGTACCGCACCGGCAACTCGACCACGACGTCGGCAAGAGAGCTCGCATTCCGCAACTTCCTGGAAAATACGCTCATCGCCCGCCCGCGCACAAAGGAAATGATCATCGGCTGGCCGATGCTGATGCTCTTCATCTGGTCGCTGCGCCGCAGAATGAGATTCCTGCCGATGATCTTCGGCACGGGCATGACCATCGGCCTTGTCAGCGTGGTCAACACGTTCCTGCACATCCGTACGCCGTTTTTGCTGAGCCTGCTGCGCACCGGCTGGGGCATTCTCTTTGGATTGATCATCGGTACAGCCGTGGTCGTTGTGGCGGAGCTCATTTACCGCCTTGTGCGCAGGATCTGCGGGGTGACGAATGGTTAACATTCTGATCTCGGGCTATTACGGCTTCGACAACATCGGCGACGAGTCCATCCTGCGCACGCTCGTCTCGTCGCTGCGCGAGCACATTCCCGACTGCTCGCTCACGGTGCTTTCGCACAACCCCGCCTCCACGCGCGAAAAGTACGGCGTTGAGGCGGTGGACCGCATGTCGCCGATGGCAATTTTGCGCGCGGTGAAAAAGTGCGACATGCTCATTTCCGGCGGCGGAAGCCTCTTGCAGGATGTGACGAGCAGCAAGAGCCTGCACTATTACCTCTCCATCATCCGCTGCGCGGAGTTCTTCCACAAAAAGGTCTTCATCTACTCCCAGGGCATCGGCCCCATCGACCGACCCGGCAACCGCCGCGCCGCGGCGGCGGCGCTCAAGAAGGCAGACGGTATCGTCGTGCGCGACGAGCGGTCGGCGGCGCTTTTGGAGGAAATCGGCATCGCGCGCGACAAGGTCGTCATCACGGCGGACCCCGTCATCCGCATGAAAAAGCCCGATGGCGATGTCGGCGCGGAGATCTTGCAGAAGGCGGGGGTCTCGCTCGGCGGCCGCCTGACCGTCGGCTGGGCCATCCGCGAGCGCGATACGGACAGCCGCTTTGTCAAAGAGCTTTTGCGCTCCATCCGGATGATGAAGGACAAGTACAACGCGCAGTCCGTGCTCATCCCGTTCCACTATGAAGAGGACGGCGAGGTCTGCCGCCATATCGCCGCGCAGCTGCCGGACGACACGGCGGTGTGCCTGAATGAAAAGTTCCTCTCCGAGGATATGCTCTCCATCATCGGCAACATGGACCTGCTCGTCGGCGTGCGTCTGCATTCGCTGATCTACGCGGCTATCATGGGCGTGCCTCTCATCGGCATTTCGTATGACCCCAAGTGCACGGCGTTTTTGAACTCCGTGGGGCTCGACAAGCTGAGCACGAAGGAGAACTTCACGGCAGAGCTTTTTATGCCCGAAGCCGAGCGCGTGCTCGAAACGGGCAAGGAGCAGGTGCAGTGCGTCGAAGCGCACATGGCCGAGCTTTCGCGCAAGCTCGACACGAACGAGGAGATGATTTGCGCGATCATGGAGAAATCGAGGAAACATACCATGCAAGACCCTCAAAACAATACGGAAAAGAAGGACAAATCGGGCGTCCGCACGGCGGGCGCGATCAGCTTCGTCTTTCTGCTGACGCTGTTTGCCAAGCTCCTCGGTGTGGTGCGCGAGATGATGCAGGCCAACATCTTCGGCACCGGCGTGGACGCGGACCTCTACACCGCGTCCTACAACTCGACGCTCTATCTTTTCACGACGATGTGCTACGCGCTGTGCATCGCGGCGGTGCCGATTTTGACGAAGGAATTCGCCGCCGACCGCAAGCGCGGCGAGCGCGCGGCCAATAACCTTTTGACCATCACGCTGCTTGGCTCGCTCGCGGCGGTCGTTTTGTGGCAGATCTTTGCCTCGACGCCGCTCGTCGGCACGATCTGGGACCTTGACGCGGCTGAGCTGCCGCGCCTTGTGAGCTATATCCGCATCATGGCCTGCGCGCTGCCGGTCGTGGCGGCGGCGTATCTGAACGTCGCCATCTTCCAGGCGACCGACCACTATGAATTGCAGGGCAGCATGAGCATCCCGTACAACGCGTTCCTCGCGATCTTCCTTGTGACGCTGGGTGCAAAGTGGGGCATCAAGGGCGTCGTCATCGCAAGCTCGTGCGCGTGGCTGCTGCAGCTTGCCATGAGCATCCCGTATGCGAAGAAGGAACATTATGTCTACCGGCCGATGCTCGACCGCAAGGCGGACTATGTCGGCACGTATTTCAAGACCGCGCTCGTCACGGTGCTGACGACATCGATTTTCCTGTTCTGCTATCTCATCGACACGGCGACCGCCACGGCGCTCAACGACAGCGCCGTCAGCGCGTTCTACTATGCCGACAAGCTCTTCACCCCGCTGACAACGAGCGTGCTCTACAGCATCAGCGCGGTTATGTTCCCGCGCTTTAACCGCGAGTTCACGAAGGAGGACTCGAAGGGGTATCTCGGCTACATCTGGAACGTGACGGAAAATACGCTGCTCTTCATCCTGCCGGTCTGCGCGATGATGTGCGCGTTTGGCACGGACATCATCCGCGTTATCTTTGAAAGCGGCAGCTTCACCGCTGAGTCGACCGAGATGACGGGCAGCATCTTCGCCCGCTACGCGCTCGGCATGAGCGCTTTCGCCGTGCTCGACCTTTTGAATAAGGCCTACTACGCAATGAAAAAGACGCTGGTGCCGCTGCTCATCAACCTGGGCGTTCTGGTGCTGAATATCATTTTGAACCGCGTGTTCTACACCGACACCGGCGTCGCGCTGGCAACGTCGCTTGCGCTGACAATCGGCGCGATCGCAATGACGATCCAGCTCTTCCACGGGACGAAGATCGTGCGCCTTGTGCCGCTTCTCAAGGGACTTGCCGCCACGGCGGCGATGGCGGTCGTGCTGTACGGCGGGCACTCGCTTCTCGTCACGGCGGACGACAGCAAACTGATGCTTGTGATCAAATGCGGCCTGACGGGCGTTGTGGGGTGCGTTGTTTACGTGCTGGTCAGTTTGATTTTGAAGCAGAATATCATTGCTGATACCATTAAGAAGTTCAAAAAGTGATACTTTTTAAGATTTTCCCCCTGCGCGGCGCAGGGGACGCGGGAAAGGGGGCCATTCTCTCACGTGAGAGAATGGCCCCCTTAAACCCCCAAGAGAAC
>CALAAN010000160.1 GCA_937884915.1 uncultured Oscillibacter sp. | reverse complement strand
GCGTCACTGTCCGGCAGGCTCGCGCTGGCCTGCTCGATATAGGGCCTCAGCGCGCGTGCGCGCTCAGTGTAGCTTTTTCCACTCATAGTAAGAATCGACTCCTTTCAAAATCTTCTTTCGTGCATAAGAGATCAGCTTTGATAACAGATTTAACACCGATGTGGCGCGCTGCGCTGCCGCGTCTTGCAGAGCTTTGAGAAGCCTGCTGTCCTTGATGTTGCGAACTCTTCGTTGTGCCCATAGCGGTTCGTTCCATAGGTCCTTATCGTACAAGCTCCTCTTTTCAGTCCAAGGCTGCTTGCATTTCGCATAGGCGTGCTTTGCAGCATCCTTTGCCCGCTGAGGCACGAGGTATTCGATATCCGGCTGTTGATAAATCTCATATAGCATGGGTTCAAGGTCTTCAACACCGCAGAGCATCAAGTCCTCGTTATCATTGTATTTTTCGCGGATCCTTTTTACGGCGCGGTGAACGCCCTTGCATACGGAAACGTGGCTCTTATCGAGCAATTCGCCGATATCCCGCAGGCTTAACCATTCCCCGTAGTAAAGATATAAGTAAACGGCCTGCGTTTCGGTCAGGGACGAAAGAATGTCTTCGGCCACTTCTCTTGAGGAAAAATCGATAACGCCCAAAGCCTTTGCGCGTTCTTCGTTGCGCATGGCCCCTTCAATTTCGTTGATCGTTCTCTTTGCACGCTTTAGCGTTTTCCACACCGTGGCCCTATCCACCCCAATCGCTTTTGCAATTTCTGGCATAGATTTCCCCTGCAAAAACAGATCGAGCATTTCCTGCTGCCGCGGCGAGCAGGCGGCTTTTCCCCGCTTGAGGCATCGCATCAGGCGGGCCTTTTTGTCCTCATCATCCGGATCAATGTCAAGGTCCGTCCAACGGACCGTGGCTCCGAAAATGTCGGCAACAGCGCCGTCCTTGGCCTCGCCGCGGCAAGTGGCTTCGGATTCGAGAAAACCGTCCATGTAAAGAGCGGTCACTCGCTGCTTGGGGGCCTTTCGCTTCTTGTCCTTCGGCGGTCGTGCAGCCTCCATGCGTTGCAGGGCTTCTTCATACATTGCCACAAGAATGCTGTATCGTTTTTTCTGCTTGGCGAGCTCTTCAGGGTCGGTGATGTCCTTCATCTGTGATTTGACGAGCTCTTTTCTATCCCATAGCTGTTTGCGCTCCTGATCGGCCTGCTCGTAGGCGGTCATAGCATCGCGCCTCCGTCAGTCAGCCTCGCCGAGCAGGATCTTCGCCGCCTGCTCGGCGTCCGCCATCTCCGCAATTTTGCTGTCCTTCTGTGCGATCTGCTGCTCCTTTTCCGCGATCAAGGCATTTTTCTCGGAAAGCTCATTGTCCTTGGCCGCGGATGCCGCCGTCAGCTCGGCGATCTGCGCCTGATAAGGCGTCACATCGCCCCAATACTGTTTGCCTACGGCCAAAACGACAACAAATGCATTCGAACTCTTTTCATAGGTAATATCCTGCACGACAAAGGCATACCCTGCGGGCAAAATGCAAGGGTTCTCTCCCGGACGCACCTCCGTGATCTCAACGTTCGTCCAGTCGATATTTTCAACAGCTTCGAGCGTGTTTTCCTCGAAACAGCGCTCAAAAACGACGTGATACGCATCTCCGAAGCGATGGCAATAGCCTACGCGATGACCATTGATCCGCCATTTGATCCCGTAATAGCTCATAGTGTTTTCCTCCTTATCCGATCAGCAGCACCGCACCGGCAAACGCCTCCGACGTGTGCAGCGTAATATTTCCGTTGGATTCCACAATGGCATAGGTCTCGATGCTCGCCCATGTGCCCTTGCGGTAGCTTCCGTTCACCAGAATTGACACCTGCGCAAAGACGTCGCTGCCGCTGAGGCCGTGCTCGCTCTTTGCAATGGAAAGCGTCGCTTCCGCATCAGTCTGCGTCCACTGTGCAGCGGTGAATGTCTTGTAATAGGATGTTTTCTTTGCATCCGCCCACTTTGACCCGCTTGCGGTTTTCGTCAGCACCTGACCGGCGCTGCCGCCGTCCGGCAGCTCTTTGGGGTGCCTGTGATCGCCACGGGAATAGGTCTCGGCTCTGCCTGCGCTGGAAACCCCGGGAGCCTGCGGAAGCTCGTCCGTCGGCGCGCCTTTGCCGTCGTTGCCGCGCTGCGCGATGAGCTGCCAGTAGGACGCATCCGGCGGGGCGACGCCTTTGCAGGGCTTGATGCATACGTAGCTGCTGCCGCCGCTCGACACCTTATTGCCCGCAGCGTATTTCACAGCGGCGGAATATTCGCTCCAACTGTTGCGGGCATTCTCTGCCGCCTGCCGCGCCTGCTCATTGGCCTGGCGCTGCTGTTCGGCGGTCTCGCGCACCTGTTCGGCGGCCTGCCGTGCAGATTCATTTGTGCCGCGCTGCGTCTCGCTTTTCTCGCGCGAACTCTCGGCGCTCTCACGCTCGCCTTCCGCCTTGGCTCGGTCGGCCTCGGCGGCTTTTCGGCTGGTTTCTGCCTGCACGCGCTGGGCCTCAGCGTTTGCCCTTGCGCCCTCTGCCGTCGCGCGGTTCTGCTCGGCGGTGGCGCGGGCGGATTCTGCATTGCCGCGGGCGGTTTCGTTGCTCTTGCGGGTCTCTTCGTTTGCACTCCGCTGTGCTTCCGCCTGCTCGCGGGCAGCTTCAGCGGCGGCGCGAAGCGATTCTTCGTAGACGCGGGAGGCCTCTGCCGCCGTGCGCGCTGCTTCCGTCGCGTCGGCGGCAAGAATGGCGGGGATCAGGTCGTTGTTGATGTAGTCCTTGATGGCGTTGCCTGCTTCATCGAATTTGGCCTTGAGCTGTGCGCTCGTCAGTCCGCCGACGTCGTTCGGCTCGTCGTCCAGCTTCTGGATGATGTTCAGGTCGCCGTTTAAGTATTCAAGCTCGATCGGAGCATTCTGCACTGCATTCAGATCAGCGGTCAGTTTCGTGCTCATTCCGAATTACTCCCTTCTCGGGACTTCGCCCGATTCGTTGATCTTGCGCTGTAAATTGCCGTAGCCCGCGCCGCCGCGGACGGGCGGGGAAAAGCCGCTCGGGTCCATCGGCGAATCGCTCTGACCGTTGCCGGGCGCGCCGCCCGGCATCACGCCGCGCTCGGCAGCCTCTGTGATGGCAATGAGCGCTTCACGGTCGGTGATCTGGCCATTCGGCAGGCGGCGCAGATATTCGCTCGTCGGGATCTTGCCCTGCATCAGCAGATTGTCGAGTGTTTGCATGTTGGCGATCTCACTCCAATAGCTCGACGCGCCCGCATCGAGGTCGATGCTGCACGGCACGCTCTGGATCGTCGAGAAGTCAAACGGGACGGCCATCTTTTCGCCGATCTCCCGCACCTCGACCTCGACGGTGCGCGTTCCGTAATATTCGCCCTCAAACTCCATGAAGATGCGCCCGAGCTGCTCGATGCACTGCAAAAGGTTCTGCTTCGTCAGCTCCATCGGCGTCGCCGCCGCACGCTGCAAGGCGATGATGGCGCTCGTGTTGTCGGGGCGCGTGTCGCCCAGCGCCACGTCAGACGCGCCAAGGAATTTCTGCGTGTAGCCGATGGCAACGTCGATAAACTGCGAGATTTGCGGCGAAATGCTCGCGGGGTCAATGATCTTGGCCACGCCGTCCACGCTGCCGTTGACGCCGATGGCCGCGCCGACCTTGCTGCTCCACTTGGAGACCTTCGTGCGGTCGTATACGATTTTGGGATAGGCCAGCGTCATGAGCGAGATCATCGACATCGCAAAGAGCTTGTTCACGAAAATCTGGTTCGGGATCAGCCCCGTGATCATGGCCTGACCGTGATAGCAGTCCTGTACATAGTCCCAGTTCATCCACACGATGGGGTAGAGGGAAATACCAAGGTCCCACTCCTTGCGGATCTCCGCGTCGCCGCGCGTGCATTCATAGCAGTGGATCGTCCCGCTCTTCTTGTCACGCCACAGGCGGAGAATGACGGTAACTTTATTGCCGCCGAGCTGGTCGATCTCGACGTTTCCGCCCTCGCGGTCGTCCTCCGTGATGTTGTCGATGTCCGACGCGCTCGCGCCCCATTCTCGGGCGTAGTCCTTGCACTCGCTCACGAGCATGCGCCGCTCGATGAGGATATAGGGCTGCGTCTGCACGTCGCGGCTGTTGGGGTTGCCGAAGTGTACCTGTGTGTTTTGCAGCACCTCCACGCCAATAGCGCCCTTGGCCTGCTGGCCGGTCTCGACGTTGTTATCCCAATAAGCCCACAGGCAGCCGTCGCCGTCCACCGCCGCGTTGCGGCAGAATTCGCGGATCTTGCCGCCCATCTGGTTTCGCTCGAAGATGGCGGCGAACTGATCGTTTAAGATGTCGCTGTACAGCTCAAGCACCCTCGTCGATGCTCTCCCGCTGCTCGGCAGCGGCTTTGCGTGCAGCTTGAGGTTATCGGTCGACACGTTGGCGACGGAGAACAGCACCACACGCTTTAAGAAGTTGAAAACCGGCGTGGGGAGGCCGTTGCTGCGCACGCCCTCCCACTGCTTCATTTGTTATCGCAAAGGCTTTTTATCCCCTGCTTCTCACGGTTTCCCGTGAGTTCAGCATATCTTTTCACCCTTTATGAGTGCCCCCGCCTCGTGGTGGCTGATGGCGGTTCTCGCCCTGCCACTATGCGTTGCGGCTGGCGCGCATTCCTGCGCGTCTTCACCTCTGATTAGCTTGCGAGACTTATGGTTTTTGTTGGCTCTGGCGACATTTTCACTGATCGTGATCCACCGGCAATTCTCTGGGCGGTATCCGTCGTTCGGGTCGATACGGTCGATTGATAAATTGTCCGTATATCCGTGTGAAAGCGCCCATTCCTTAAAGGCTGGGTAGTTATTCCACTCATCGCAGACACTTACGCCTTTTCCGCCATAAAGCGCAAAAGCGTGGTGGTTTTTATTCATGCAGCGTTGCCGCATCCCACACCAGATGGAATAAAGCCGGGTCTTGTTGTCGTGTCCCTCGCCGTGGACGGTGTTCTTCTTCCCGCGCGCGCTCGCCGTTTCGCGTCTTAGGCAGCCGCAAGAAGACGTGTTCCCAGACCTGAGGTTGTTTCCCACTGCAACGACCGTCAGCCCACAATCGCATACGCACTTCCAGTACGTTTTGTGGTTTTCCAGCCTGTCAAGTGCAACGACCGTCAGCCGACCGAATTTTTTGCCAACCATTTCAATCATCATTCATCCTCCATTAGATGTTTTGTCTCGTTTAGCTTTCCAGCTTTTTTCGGGGGTTTTACATCGGCAAGCTATTTACCGATGAAGAAATTTTCGTTTGTCTGAACTGTGTCGTAGAGATTTACTCCGCTGTTGAACTGCACCCCCGCGTCATACTCCGCTGCAACTGCCGCCGGGGTCATTTTTTTGCTCATCCTTTCAGCTCCTTTCACTTTACATTGCCCGCGTAGCGCAGCCGGACGTCCGTTTCAATGACCGTCGCCGTCGCGCTTGCGGAATTGCTTTTGAAAATCAGGCGGTAGAATGTCGCCTTTTTCACCTTCATTTTCACTTTCTTCACCTGCGGCTTTCGGTTCGTCGCGAAAGAGAAGTGGTTGAAGTCCACATGCAGGAACGTCGCGATGCTGTAAGCTACCACTTTTTCCGGGTAGTCACTGCGCCGATTTGTCTCTACTGTGACGGTGATTCGTGCATTGGACGCGGGCTGCATAGCCACAAAAATCATGGGGCTGTATTTCAGCAGCCAGTCCTTGTCAAAGTCCATCGCACCGGTCGCCGCGTAGCAGTTGATGGCCGCGCCGTCGTCGTTGCGG
>CALAAN010000159.1 GCA_937884915.1 uncultured Oscillibacter sp. | reverse complement strand
ACGTAGGGATTCATGGCGAAGCCATGTACACCGCACCTGATTGCGCAGCGCGTGCAGTTCTTCAAGCTGCAATCCCGCAATGTCGGGGGTCGAGGGGGACTCCCCTCGTCTTTCTCTGGGGGATTTAAAGGGGGTATTCTCTTCGGAAAGAGAATACCCCCTTTATTCGCCCCCCTGCACGGTGCAGGGAATCAATTTCCGCGTTTTATTAAAACGCGATCACACCAAATGCTCGAGCAAGATCTTGAGCCCGATCAAAATAAGAATCACGCCGCCGGTGAGCTCGGCGCGGCTCTTATACCGTGCGCCGAACACGTTGCCGACGTACACACCCGCAATCGAGATCACGAACGTCGTACAGCCGATGATCGTGATGGCGGGCACGATATTCACCTGCAAAAAGGCGAACGTCACGCCGACGGCCAGCGCGTCGATGCTCGTGGCGACAGCGAGGATCAAAAGCTCCTTGAAGTTGACGCCCGCATAGGGTTTTTCCTCTTCTTCCTCCTCTTCGCGGCTCTCCTTGATCATGTTGAAACCAATCAGCGCGAGCAGGACAAAGGCGATCCAGTGGTCAAACTTTTCGATATAGCCCGAAAACTGGCTGCCGAGAAGATCGCCCGTCAGCGGCATCAGCGCCTGGAAGCCACCGAAAAAGAGGCCGATGCAGAGCGTATACTTTTTGTCGATCTTCTGCATGGAAAGGCCCTTGCAGATCGACACGGCAAAAGCGTCCATTGAAAGCCCGATACCGATGAGGAACAGCTCGAAAAATGTCATGGTAAATCCTCCAAACAACAAAAAATCAGGCGCGGGGCCGCACCTGAGCATAAGAAAAGAGACACAGGTACAGCGGAGCCATACTTGAGTCTCGTTGTTTAAGACAAGCCAGACCGCAAAAGCGGTCAGTCTGTTGACTTGCCACGCCATCTAACTAAAGCAGTTGACGCCATCTACTCCCTCAAAGTAAGGGGCAGTATATCATATCCCCGCAGGGCCGTCAAGCATTCTTTGACCCGCATTCAGACATTTTTCATTCAATGTATCATTATTTCTGAATCGTTCGATAAAAATGTGAAATCATTGACAAAAGTTCCCTTGCCATTCCCACGCTGCTGTGCTAAACTAAATATTAAATTTAGGAAAGGATGTCCTCATACCGCTATGGAATTCTTATCGAACAAGCCCCTTCTCATCACCGACACCATCCTGCGCGACGCGCACCAGTCGCAGGCCGCCACGCGCATGACGCTCGAGCAGATGCTCCCCGCCTGCGAAATTCTCGACTCGATCGGGTACTATTCCCTTGAATGCTGGGGCGGCGCCACATTCGACGCCTGCCTGCGCTTTTTGGATGAGGACCCGTGGGAGCGGCTGCGCCAGCTGCGCGCCCACCTGCCGCACACGAAGCTGCAGATGCTCTTCCGCGGCCAGAATATCTTAGGCTACAAGCACTATGCCGACGATGTTGTCGACGAGTTCTGCGGCAAGTCCATTGAAAACGGCATCGACATCATCCGCATTTTCGACGCGCTCAACGATGTGCGCAACTTAGAGCAGGCTATCAAGTCCACCAAGAAATACGGCGGTCAGGTCGAGGCCACGCTTTCCTACACCATCTCCCCCATCCACAATGAAGATTATTTCGTCAAGCTCGCCAAGGAGCTTGAGCAGATGGGCGCGGACGCCCTCTGCATCAAGGACATGGCAAACCTCCTGCTGCCGATGGACGCCTATTCCCTCGTCAAGCGCCTCAAGGAGACCGTCAGCATCCCCATCCACCTGCACACGCACAACACGAGCGGCACGGGCGACATGGTCAACCTGATGGCCGCGATGGCCGGCGTCGACATTGTCGACACCGCACTCTCCCCGCTTGCCAACGGCACGTCCCAGCCCGCAACGGAGTCCCTCGTCGCCACGCTCAAGGGCACGCCGCGCGACACTGGTCTTGATCTGAACAAGATGAGCGAGGCTGCCGTCCACTTCCGCAAGGTCGCGGACGAGCTCAAAGCGAGCGGCGCGCTCGACCCGAAGGTGCTGAACGTCGACACGAACACGCTCCTCTATCAGGTCCCCGGCGGCATGCTCTCGAACCTCATTTCCCAGCTCAAGCAGGCGGGCAAAGAGGACAAGTATTACGACGTGCTCGCCGAAATTCCGCGCGTGCGCGAGGACTTCGGTTATCCCCCGCTGGTCACGCCGTCCAGCCAGATCGTCGGCACGCAGGCCGTGCTGAACATCATCACCGGCGAGCGCTACAAGATGGTCCCCAAGGAGTCCAAGGCCATGCTCCGCGGCGAATACGGCAAGCTGCCCGGCACGGTCAACGAAGAGGTCCGCGCCAAGGCCGGCATCAAGCCTGAGGACGTCATCACCTGCCGTCCCGCCGACCTTCTGGAGCCCGAGCTTCCCAAGTACCGCGAGGAGTTCAAGGATCTTGCCAGGAGTGAAGAAGACGTGCTCTCCCTCGCTTTGTTCCCGCAGGTCGCCCCCAAGTTCATCAACCGCCGCAATCTGCGCACGCCGAAGGCGCACCGCACGATGGCTCCCATCACACACCGCGAAAAGCAGGAGCGCGCCGTCGCGCACGTCTCCCGCAAGTAAACAGCAACAAAAAACGCCCTTCCGCTTGGAAGGGCGTTTTCTTATTTCATCAGGTCGAGCTGCATCTGCACGTGCGGAATGCCGTCTTCTAAGAATTCCTCCGACGTCTGGCGGAAGCCGAAATCCTCGTACATCTTTTTCACATACGTCTGCGCCTCGATCGTGATCTGATCGGCGTGCAGCTTCTCTTTCGCCGTGTCGATGGCCGCGGCGACGATTTGCTTCCCCAGTCCGCAGCGCCGCTTCACGGCGAACACGCGGCC
>CALAAN010000158.1 GCA_937884915.1 uncultured Oscillibacter sp. | reverse complement strand
ACGAAGGGCGGGCGCGATAACGAAGACGGAAATGACAGCCCTGACCCCGAGCCGCAGTACGCCGGCGCGGACACGATGACGCTCCGCGTCGTGGGTGACGGCGGAGACGGCACGCTGATTTTAGCGGGGGAGACGGAGGTCTACGCCCTGCCGCTCGATGGCGCGACGCTCTATCTGGACGGCAACAGCGTATCCGCTTCCGAGATCGAAAGCGGCATGAGCGCCGAGGTCTGGTACACCGGCGGCGTGCAGGAGACGTATCCCGCGCAGTTTTCGCAGGTGGTCGCCGTGTCGCTCTCGCGCGAGGATGATGCACAGTATGACCTCTGCGGCCTCTACTTGCAGGTGATCGAGGATCTGTGGAACACGGACGACGGGCTCAACGGCGGCGTGGAGGTCGTGAGCGTTGATCTGAGCAAGGCGCCCGGCGGGCTGACCGCGGGCGAAAAGGCGGCGGTCGCCTACGTCTTCGCGCAGAAGCACGGCGTGCAGGGTCTGACGATGACGTTCGATGAGCTGCGCGAGGAGGGCTACCTCACGGGTGAAAAACTGGAGGGCAGCAGCACGGCCTATTCATTCACGAACGGCCTGCTTTTCACCATCACACCCGATGAAAGCGCGAAGGGGGAGAGCTTTTCGCTGCCGGTGGTCTGCTTCAGCGCTGAAAAGTGGCGCTCGCCGCTCGGCGCGTATTACTTTACGAAGTGCACGGCGTCCCGCGGAGACAGCGGCTGGGAATACACCGTCGGCGCGGAAGCAATCTCTTGAATTACAGCAGATTTTTAAGCGTTAACAGTGAATCGACGATCTGGTCGGCCTCGCAGTGCTCCGGAACGGGGCGGTGTAAGTGGTTGTACCAGATCGTTTTCATGCCCGCGTTTTTGCCGCCGACGATGTCGGCGGTCAGCGAGTCGCCGATCATCACGCACTCCTCCGCAGCAATATCAGGGAGGGAAGCGAGGCAGGCGTCGAAAAACGCCTTTTCGGGTTTTCGGCAGCCGAGTGATTCCGAGACGAACACGTGGTCAAAATAGGGGAGCAGCCCCGCCATTTTAAGCCGGTTGAGCTGCTGGTCGTGGAAGGCGTTGCTCGCGGCGCAGAGGATGTACTTTTCTTTGAGATAGCGGCAGATCTCGTCCGCACCGTCGACGGGGATGGACATCTCGTAGAGGAGGTCCAAAAACCGCTTTTCAAACGCGGCGCCGTCGGCCTGGATGCCGAGGGCCTCGAAGATGCGGTTCCAGCGGAATTCAAAAAGCTGCTGCGTCGTGAGCTCACCGCGCTCGATCATGAGCCAGAGCCCATCGTTGACGCGCGTGAACGTTTTGTAGGTGGAGCCGTCGAAGGGGAGGCCCCATTCGGCAAAGCCGATGCGCATGGCCTGCTCGGCGCATTTGCCGAAGTCGAGCAGCGTGTCGTCGATATCCATCAGAACTGCCTTGAGCATGGAAAAAACCTCCTGCGGAAATGATAAAGAAAAGAGCCCCGAGCATTCGCTCGAGGCTCTTCATTGTGCAATTACTCAGCGGGGTAAACAGAAGCCTGCTTACGATCCTTGCCGAGACGCTCGAAACGGAGCACGCCGCTCTCCTTGGCGTAGAGAGTATCGTCAGAGCCGATACCGACGTTGACGCCCGGATGGATGTGGGTGCCGCGCTGGCGCACAAGAATGTTGCCGGCGAGAACGAACTGACCGTCAGCGCGCTTGGGGCCAAGGCGCTTGGCGTTAGAGTCGCGGCCGTTCTTCGTGGAGCCGCCGCCCTTCTTGTGGGCGAAAAACTGAAGACCGATGTTCAGCATGGTGATTTGCCATCCTTTCTGTAAGATGATCGGAACAGGAGACTTACGCCTCCATGACTTCGATATTGTCCGGATATTCGCTGTGCAGCTCGGAAAAGAGCAGCATCAAACCCGTTAAAAGAGCCTGACAGGTGCTCTCGTTCGTGGCGGACAGACCGCCGGGGAGCCGGAATTCCACAGCGCCGGAGCGTTCATGGACCTTGACGGAAGCGGCGAGGCCTAAAACATCGTTCACGGTGCTTTCCACAAGGCGGACCGCACTTGTGACTGCCGCGCAGACAACGTCGCTGCCCTCTTCGCTGTAACCGCTGTGGCCCTTGGCATCAAAACCGATGATGCGCTTCCCCTCAGTGAGGAATGTAACAGTGGTCATGCCTTAGACGGAGATCTTGCCGATCTCAACCTTGGTATAAGGCTGACGATGACCCTGACGCTTGTGATAGCCCTTCTTGGCCTTGTACTTGTAGACACGGACCTTCTTGCCCTTGCCGTTCTTGACGACGGTGGCCTCCACCTTCGCGCCCTCCACCATGGGAGCGCCGAACTTGGTGTTTTCGCCGTCAACGATCGCCAGAACCTGATCGAAGGTAACGGCGTCGCCCGCCTCGACGGGGAGTTTCTCGATGAACAGGGTGTCGCCCTCGTTCACAACATACTGCTTACCGCCGGTAACGATGATCGCTTGCATTGCTTGCACCTCTTTCCTTAATTACGGACTCGCTGTCGGGGGCGTTCGAAAAGTCTCGAAACCTTCCGAAACTTTAAGCCCATTCAAAGCGGCTGTTCAAGTATAACTTCTGACTTTGAAAAAGTCAATAGTTTTTTGGAAAATT
>CALAAN010000157.1 GCA_937884915.1 uncultured Oscillibacter sp. | reverse complement strand
CTGGTTTTCGGTCAGGCGCGCGTAGACGTCGAGCGCGGGATCGGAAAAATTGTGAATTTCAATGATGTTTGCCATAGATTGTCCTTTTTAAGATTCTAAGATGTGCAGCAGCGCGGCGACGTCCGGCAGGACGAACGTTGGCTGCGGGTCAGCGGTGGGGAGATCTTCTTCCTTCGTCTCGCCCGAGAGAACGAGCAGCGTGTCGATACCCGCGTTCGCGCCGCTGGCGATGTCCGTGTAGACGCGGTCGCCGACGAGCAGCGTTTCCTGCGCGGAAACGCCCGCTTCGAGCATCGCGAGCTGCGGCATCAGGGGTTCAGGCTTGCCGATGACGACAGGGCGGCGGGCAGTCGCGCGCCAGAGCATTTCGCACACGCTGCCGCAGTCGGGCACAAAGCCATAGGACGTGGGGCAGACCCAGTCGGGATTTGTCGCAAGGTAGGGGACGCCCTGACCGAGCAGGATGCAAGCGTCCTCTAATTTTTGGAACGTCAGCTCGGTGTCGAAGCCCATCAGCAACGCGTTTGCGTCCTCGCGGCGTTCCGCGACGGTGAAGCCCGCCGTGCGGAGCTGAGACTTCATCGACTCCGTGCCGCAGACGTAGTAGCGCCGATCCCGACCGCCGTGCTCGCGGAGATAGTGGATGAGCGCATCGACCGAGGTGAGAAAATCGTCCGCCTCCGCCGCGACGCCGAGGCGTGTGAGCTTTTCGACGTAGGCCGCCACGCTGCGCGAGGAGTTGTTCGTCAGAAAACGGTACTGTCCACCGCGACTGCGGATGCAGGAGAGCAGCTCGCGGACACCGGTAAAGAGACGGTCGCCCAGATACAGCGTGCCGTCGAGGTCGAAGAGAAAGAGCTTTTTGCGCTGAAGCAGATCATGGTCAACCATGGGTCACGCCTTCTTTTTGCCGTCGATCGCGATGAAGAAGAATGAGCTCACCGCCAGAAGAAAGGGGTAGAAGAGGTTCGGAATGATGTCGAACGCCGAAATGGCGTAGCCGAGCTCATGCGCCGCGGAGATCGCGACGAGCATCTGCGCGCCGTAGGGGATGATGCCCTGGAAGATGCAGGAGAACGTGTCGAGGATCGACGCGGCCTTGCGCGGCGTGATGCCGTACTCCTCGCTCATTTCCTTGGCGATGGGGTTTGCCATGACGATGGCGACGGTATTGTTCGCGGTGGCGATGTCCATCGCGCCGACGAGAAGGCCCATGCCGATCTGACCGCCGCGCTTGCCGCGGAAAGCCTTTCTGATCCAGCCGAGCAGCGCCTCAAAGCCGCCGTACTCGCGGATCAGCGCGCAGATGGCGGAAACCAGGATCGCGACCATCGAGGTCTCAAACATGCCGGCGGTGCCGCTGCCCATGTTCTCAAGCAGCGCCTTGACGGCGAGGATGCCAGTTTGTCCCGTCGCGCCCGTCGCGAGCGCGATGACCGCGCCGGAGACGATGCCGATGAGCAGCACGACAAAGACATTGATGCCGATAATGCCGCCGATGAGCACAAGCACATAGGGAATGACCTGGATGAGGTTATAGGGCGGAATTTCCGCGGGCGTCACGTCGGCGCGGAGCGTCAGCACGAGGATGAGCGCGAGCGACACGAGCGCGGCGGGGAAGGCGATGTGGAAATTTTCGCGGAATTTGTCCTTCATCGCGCAGCCCTGCCCGTTGCAGGCGGCGATGGTCGTGTCGGAAATGAAGCTCAGGTTGTCGCCGAACATCGCCCCGCCCATGACGGACGCGACGCACAGCGGCAGGGAATAGCCGCTCGCCGCGGCGATGGGAATGGCGATGGGGACAATGAGCGTGATGGTGCCGACGCTCGTGCCCATCGCGGTGGAAACGAAGCAGCTCACGACGAAGAGCACTGCGACGGCGAATTTCGACGGGATGATCGAGAGCATAAAGTACGCGACGCTCTCCGCGCTCGAGCGGCCCACGACGCCGACGAACATACCCGCGGCCAGGAAGATGAGCAGCATCGTGATGATGTTCTTATCACCTACGCCGCGGCCCATCAGCGTGAGCTTTTCATCGAACGACAGCGCGCGGTTCTGGCAGCAGGCCACAAGCAGCGCGATGAGGAAAATGACGACGATGGGGATGGAATAAAATCCCATCGGGATCTTGAGCACGTACTCAAAGAGCAGGCCGAGGCCCAGATATAGAACAAGGAACACTAAGATCGGCAGCAGCGCCGCGGGATTGGCTTTTTTCGACATGGGACGATTCTCTCTTTCTCCAAACATAAAAAAAGCTCCTGCGCGGAGCTTTTTGTGCGATATGAATTATTATAAGGAGAGAAGATGGGCTTGTCAAGTGAGATTTGCCCAAATTTGAGCGTGAAAGGACTTGACAGAAATGCTCTAATCTGTTAGTGTACAGATAAACTCTAACGGATTAGAGAGGAAACATGATGGAAACGCCGAAAATTTTTGAAAGCGAATACCGCTTCTGCCAAATTCTGTGGGCGCACGAGCCGGTCAGGAGCCGTGAATTGGTCGCCCTCTGCGCCGAGCATTTGGGCTGGAAGCCGACGACGACCTACACGGTCATCAAGCGGCTCTCCGAGCGCGGGGTGCTGAAAAACGAGAATACCGTCGTCACGTCGCTTATCTCGCAGGACGAGGCGCAGACCGCCGAGATCGACGAGCTGCTCGACAAGCGTTTCGACGGCTCGCTGCCCGCGTTTGTCGCCGCGTTTACGAAATCGAGCCGCGTGAGCGACAAGGAGCTCGACGAGGTGCAGAAAATGATCGATCGTTACCGAAAGGAGAATCACCATGGATGACGTCTTTTTGAAGATCGTGAACCTCAGCATCAGCGCAAGCTGGCTCATTCTGGCGGTGCTCGTGCTGCGGTTTGTTTTCAAAAAAGCGCCGAAGTGGGTCATGCCGCTTCTGTGGGGCGTGGTCGCGCTGCGGCTCGTCTGCCCGTTTTCCATCGAGAGCGCGCTCTCGCTCATCCCGAGCGCTGAGACCATCCCAAGCGAGATTGTGACCGAAACGCGCGAGCCGGTGCTCTACGAGCAGGCGACGCTTGACATCGTCACGAATCCGACGCTGCCTTCGGCGGCGGAGATCCCCGTCGGCGTGAGCCGCCAGCAGGCGGAGGTGGATTTCAACATCTACAGCGTCCTCTGGCTCGCCGGCATGGCGGTGCTGCTTGTCCACGCGCTTGTAAGCGCGGGAAAGCTGAAAAGAAAGCTCGCGACGGCGATTCTGCTGCGGGATAATATTT
>CALAAN010000156.1 GCA_937884915.1 uncultured Oscillibacter sp. | reverse complement strand
GAAGACCGGACTTCTTCGCGCGCAGTACCGCGCGCTCGAGATGAACGCCGACATTCTGCTCTTCGGCCACACGCATGTGCCGCTTGTGGACGCAGCGTCGCGGCCGATGATGATGAATCCCGGCTCGATCGGCGATTCCCGCCGCCCGACCTACGGCGTGCTTGCGTTCAAGGACGGGCAAATCTACCCGTCGGTCTTCCGGCTGGACGCATAACAAAAAAGAGAGGTACCTTGGCCGACTCCGCATAAGAAAACATGCGCCGCAAAAGGCAAATTTTGCACGGATTCCTTCGTTGCGCTGTCTTGCCATGCGGCAGCATACCTGCGCCACCGCGCCTCGGCTCCGCACAAAATTTGCTCTTTTCCGGTGCGAAGCAGTTTCGCCAATGAATTTTTGAGATGAAATCGGCTGAAAAAATCTCCCCATACTGACGTATGGGGAGATTTTTTTCGGTTGCATTTCAGCCAAAAAGGCGCAGGCAAAACCGCATGTTTTCTTATGCGGAGTCGGCCTTGCGGTACATCTCTTTTCCTTTTCTCAGTCGTTCCACTCGTGCACCTGTTTGCGCAGCCAGCCGCACCAGTCGTCCACGCCTTCGCCGGTCTTGGCGGAGAGGGGGAAGATCTTGAGCTTCGGGTTGCGCATGTGCGCGTATTTGACGACCTTTTCCATGTCAAAGTCGAAATACGGCAGCACGTCGATCTTGTTGATGATGAGCGCGTCGCACACGGTGAAGATGAGCGGGTACTTGAGCGGCTTGTCGTGCCCCTCCGGCACGGAGAGGATCATCGCGTTTTTGACCGCGCCCGTGTCGAACTCCGCGGGGCAGACGAGGTTGCCGACGTTTTCAAGCACGACGAGGTCCAAGTTCTTCGTGCCGATCTCCTTGAGGCCCTGCTCCGTCATGCCCGCGTCGAGGTGGCACATGCCGCCCGTGTGGAGTTGGATGGACTTCACGCCCGCGTCCGCGATGGTCTTCGCGTCCACGTCTGAATCGATGTCCGCCTCCATCACGCCGATACGCAGCTCATCCTTGAGCGTTTCGAGTGTGCGCAGCAGCGTCGTCGTCTTGCCGCTGCCCGGCGAGGACATCAGGTTCAGCAAAAACGTCCTGTCCTGCTTGAGCTGCGCTCGAAGGCGCGCGGCCTCACGGTCGTTATCGGCGAAGACGCTCTCCTTCACCTCGATGATCTTATAGGGTTCTGTCATATCGCCTCGATCTCCTTTAAGTTGATCTCGCTGCCCTGCTTGAGCCACGTTTTTTCGCTGCCGCAGTGCGGGCAGGTGCGTCCAAACCGCACGGTGGGATAGTCGCGCCCGCAGCCCTCGCAGTACGTGACAGCGGGGATGGTCTCGATCCTGAGCGCGGCCTCCGGTAAAAGCTCGGTCTTTTTGACCGCCCAGTTCCAGCAGCTTTGAAGCTCGTGCGGGATCGCGCCGGACACCTCGCCGAGCTCGAGCGTCACGGACGCCACACTCGTGAGGCCGTTTTCCTCTCCAATCTTTTCCACGCTCTTGATGACGTGGAAGACAATGCCCAACTCGTGCATTACTTGCTCTTTCTCACCGCGCGCTTGATCTTGAACTCGCGCTTGATCATATACGGCAGGATGGCCTTCATCTTGTCCTCGCAGGCGTACATCTTGCTGCACTCCGGTCTCTCTCGGTGCAGGTGGATGGCGTCGAACGCGCACTTTGTCGTGCAGACGCCGCAGCCGATGCACTTGTTCGGGTCGACGACGCTCGCGCCGCAGCCAAGGCAGCGCGCCGTCTCCTTTTTGACCTGCTCCTCGGTGAACGCGACGCGCTCGTCGTGGAACGTCCTGCGCAGCGCCTCGTTGTAGCCGATGCGCTGGCGCGGCGTCGTATCGTAATTGACGGGGATCAGCGCGCTTTCCTTGTCGAGCTCGATGAACTGGCGGCGGTTGCGGCCAACCGTCAGCGTCGCGTGCTGGACAAAGCGATGCAGCGAGATCGCGCCCTCCTTGCCCGCGGCGATAGCGTCGATGGCGAACTTCTGCCCCGTGTAGGCATCGCCGCCGACGAAGATGTCTTTTTCCGCCGTCTGATACGTGACGGGGTCGGCCTTGACCGTGCCGTTGGGGTTGTATTCAACGGCGGTGCCAGTGAGCAGCTCACGCCAGTCGACCTTCTGACCGATGCAGTAGAGAACGCTTGTGCACTCGGTCAGCTCCGCCACACTGTCGTCAAACTCAGGCGCGAAGCGGCCCTTGTCGTTCTTGACGCGCGTGCACTTGCGGAACTTGATGCCCGCGCACTTGCCGTCCTTTGCCACGATCTCAGTCTGGCCCCAGCCGGCGTGGACGGTGATACCGTCGCGCTCGCACTCGCCGCGGTCCTCCTCGCCCATCGGCATGTCGTCATAGGCCTCGAGGCAGTAGAGGTCGACATGTTCCGCGCCGCAGCGCACCGCCGTGCGCGCGACGTCCGCGCCGATGTTGCCGCCGCCGATGACGACGACCTTGCCGGAAAGCGTCTTCTTCCCATGCAGGTTGACATTGCGCATAAAGTCGATGCCCGCCATGACGCCGTCTGCGTCGCCGCCGGGGATATTCAGCCTGCCGCCGGACTGGAGGCCGACGGCCACGTAGAATCCCTGATAGCCCTGCTTGCGCAGCTCGGAGATCGTCACATCCTTGCCGACCTCCACGCCGCAGCGGAACTCAACGCCGAGCGCGCGCAGGATGTCGATCTCAGCCTCCACCACGTCTTTCTCGAGGCGGAAGCTCGGGATGCCGTTCATCAGCATGCCGCCGGGGCGCGCTTCCTTTTCAAACACCGTCGGGCGGTAGCCCTTTTCAGCGAGGTAGTATGCGCACGACAGGCCCGCGGGGCCACCGCCGATGACGGCGATCTTCTCGGAAAATTCGCCGTCGACCTTCGGGATGACCTTTTCGGGCACAAAGCGCGTTTCCGCGTTCAGGTCCTGCTGGGCGATAAAGCGCTTGACTTCGTCGATGGCGACGGCCTGATCGACCGTACCGCGCGTGCAGGCGTCCTCGCAGCGGCGGTTGCAGATGCGGCCGCAGACGGCGGGCAGCGGGTTCTCGCGCTTGATGAGCTGTAACGCCTCGCGGTATTTGCCCTGCGCGGCGAGCTTCAAATAGCCCTGCACCGCGATATGCGCGGGGCAGGCCGTTTTGCACGGCGAGGTGCCGGTATCGTAGCAGTTGATGCGGTTCTTGTCGCGATAGTCGACGCTCCACTTTTCAGGGCCCCACTTGACCTCGTCAGGCAGCTCCTGACGGGGATACTCGATGTAGCCGTCCTTCGTGCAGAGCTTCTGTCCCAGCTTGACCGCGCCCGCGGGGCAGTTTTCGACGCAGCGGCCGCAGGCGACGCAGTTCTCGCTCTCGACCTTAGCAACATACGCGCTGCGCGACAGGTTCGGCGTGTTGAACAGCTGCGATGTGCGCAGCGCGTTGCAGACATTGACGTTGCAGTTGCAGATGCCGAAAATTTTCTGCTCGCCGTCGATATTCGTGATCTGGTGGACAAAGCCGTTGTCCTCGGCCTTTTTGAAAATTTCGAGCGCTTCGTCCTTCGTGATGTACTCGCCGCGCTGCGTCTCGACGATGTAGTCGGCCATGTCGCCCACGCCGATACACCAGCTCTCGGCGTCGTCGCCGCAGCCCTCGCCGAGCTTGGCGCGGCTCGCGCGGCAGGAGCACATGCTCTTGGCGTACTTGCCCTCGTACTTACTGAGCCAGTAGGAGATGTGCTCCAAGTCAACGGACTCGTTCTCCGTCTCGATGGCCTTTTCCACGGGGATGACGTGCATACCGATGCCCGCGCCTCCCGGCGGCACCATGGGCGTGATCTTTTCGAGCGGGAGCATTGTCATGCGTTCGAAGAACGCCGCGACCTCGGGATGCTCGTCGATCTGGCTTCTGCGCATGTTC
>CALAAN010000155.1 GCA_937884915.1 uncultured Oscillibacter sp. | reverse complement strand
CTTAAGCCCTTATAGGGCTTGTGCAAGCCACCCGTTTTACGGGTGGTCTTGACTGCGGTGTTACTCCTGATATTTGTGATGCAGCAGCTCGTGCGCGCGATCCTTGAGCCCCGCGGCGTACATCGCGTCGAGGACGGGGTTGCGCTCGCTGCGCTTGAACATCGCGCTGCGGTCAATTTCGTACAGACCGTGCGCACGCTGGAGTTTGGTGTTCATCAGCGCGTAGGGCTGGCCTGCGCCGCCGACGCAGCCTGTGCGGCAGGACATCACTTCGACCAGGTCAACCTCGACTTCACCGTTTTCGATCTGGTCGAGCAGCTTGGCTGCGTTGGCAAGACCGTGCGCCAGCGCGACACGCACGTCGCGCCCATTGACGGGCACGGTGACAAAGCGGATGGGTTCCGTACCGCGAAGACCGCTGTGCTCAAGCATGCGCAGGACGTTTTTGCTCTTGTCGTTCAGGCAGCAGCGAAGCACGGCTTCCGCCACGCCGCCGGAGGTGCCGAAGATCTCCGCCGCGCCGCTGCCCATGCCGAACGGCAGGTCGGGCGACTCTTTTTCGAGCATCTGGAAGCGGATGCCGGATTCCTTGATCATCTGCACCACTTCCTGCGTCGTCAGCACCAGATCGACGTTGGGCACGCCGTCGCGGCTGAACTCCTTGCGCCCGGCCTCCATCTTCTTGGCCGTGCAGGGCATGATGGCCATGTGGAAGGTCGTGCGGCCGTCGGCGGCGTCCTTCTCGCGGTACTTGTCTTTCAGGACTGTCGCGAACATCTGCATGGGGGAGAGGGCGGAGGACAGATTCTTGATGAACTGCGGGCGCTCCTGCTCCACATAGCGCACCCAGGACGGGCAGCAGGACGTCATCAGCGGCAGATTTTCGCCCGTTTCCAGGCGGCGCAGGAACTCTGCGGACTCCTCGCGCACTGTGAGGTCCGCGCCAAAGATCGTATCGTAAATTTCATCCGCGCCCATGATCTTGAGCGCCGTGACGAGCTTGTCGAGCACATTTTCACCCGCGGGCAGGCCATATGCCTCGCCGATGGCGACGCGCACGGCGGGCGCAATCTGGATGACGACGCGCTTTTTCGGGTCTTGAAGCGCTTTCCACGCAGTGCCGATGTCATTTCTGATCGTGATGGCGCCGGTAGTGCATACGGCGGCGCACTGGCCGCAGCTGACGCAGTGTGTGCTCGAGAGCAGCTGGTTGTCGCCGGCTTCAATGTGCAGCCCTGGCCCGCGGCCGGCAAAGTGCAGTATGCTCATGCCCTGCACCTCTTTGCACACGCGCACACAGTCGCCGCAGAGGATGCACTTGTTGAGGTCGAACGTGACCGCGGGGCTCGAGAGGTCCATCGGCACATGCTCGCGCGTATCCTCAAACGGGACGCGGTGGATGCCGAAGCGGACGGCCATCTCCTGCAGGCGGCAGGCGCGGTTTTTCTCGCACGTGGTGCAGTCGCGGCAATGCGCCGAGAGCAGGAGCTCCAGGATCATACGGCGGTATTTGAGCAGCCGCGAGGTATTCGTGCGGATGCGCATGTTATTTTTCGGCTGCATTGTGCAGGCAGCGTCGATCTTGCCCGTGGCCTCGTCCTCGACCATGCACATACGGCACGCGCCGTAAACGGAAAGATCGGAGTGGAAGCAGAAGTTCGGCACTTCCACGCCCGCCTTGCGGCACACGTCCATGATCGTGGCTTCGTCGTCGAATTCCACGCGGACGTTGTCAACATACATGATCCCCTTAGCCATCAATCTCCACCTCCCGAATCGCATCAAAGGGGCAGACCTCGATGCAGGTATAGCATTTGACGCACTTTTCCTGGTCGATCACGAACGGCGACTTGATGACGCCCGTGATGGCCACGGCGTGGCAGGAGCGTGAGCACTTGCTGCACCCGCGGCAGATGCTCGGATCGATCTCAAGGCGGACGCGGTTGTAGGGCAGGCCGCCTGGCACGATTGGCTCGCGGTCGAGCTCGCAGAGCGAGCACTCGCGGCCAAGATGCGCCTTGAACTCGTCAGGGAAGTATTTGATGGCCGTTTCCAGCGTGTGGTAGGAATTCTTGCCAAGGTTGCAGAACGCCGTGACGGAGATCATCTCGCCAAGGTCGGTGAGCTGGCGGAAGTCCCGCTCGGTGAGGCGATAGTCCTTCAGCGCCCACAGAAGTTCGTTCATACGCTTTGTGCCTTCGCGGCAGGGAACGCACTTGCCGCAGAATTCCGTCTGCGTATACTGCATGAAGCGGCACGCGACATCGACCATGCAGCGGTCCTCGTCGAGCACCGTAATGACACTGTCGCCGCGGCGCACACCGTAGGGCTTGAGCTTTTGAAAATGCAGGGGAAGATCAAGGTGCTCCTCGACGAGAAGGCCGCCGCTCGGTCCGCCAATCTGCACCGCCTTGAACTTCTTCCCGTTCGGGATGCCGCCGCCGATGCTGTAGATCACATCGCGGATGGTGGTCGCTTCCTCGGGAATATCCACATAGCCGGGGTTGGCGATATCACCTTTCAGTAAAAAAATTCTTGCCATTTCTCTCTCCGTGTTGCGTTTTTTGCTTGAATAATTTTAATTGGATATATAGCATCAAAAACTCTAACACCGCGGCTTAAAAATGTAAAGAGTTGTACTGATAAATTATTTGAATAATAAGATAGACGATACGCAAACAAGCGGAGACCGGCCGTCAATGGCGATCTCCGCTTGTTCAAAAGTTCTGCAAGATTTGCGCACTGCGGGTGTCTGCGGACGGCAAGGCGCGAAGCAGTGTGCAGATTTTTCAGCCTGCCTTATGGGGCGGCCTCTTCTGCATCATCCTCCAGAAGCTGCATGATTGAAACCTCAAACGCAGTGCGCTCCTCGCTGCCGATTTCAAGCAGCTTGGTGTAGGTGCGGCTTTGCACACGGCCCTCGATGGTCAGCCGTTCGCCGACGTCCATGCCTGCGATCTGCACGGCGGTCTGTCCCCAGGCGATGCAGGGCAGGTAATCCGCGCGCCCGTAGTGGCGGTTGACCGCTAAGATGACGTCGCAGATGCTGCGGCCCAGCGGTGTGCGGCGCAGCACGGGCTTTTTGCACAGTGCGCCCGAGAGCAGGATGCGGTTGAAGTACGAGCCGTCGCCCGGCTCGATGCTCTGAGCAAACACGGTGATGACGAGCCGGCTGCCCTGCCCGCTGCGGTTGTTGAACGAGCGCAGCTGCCCGACGATGCGAAGGCTCTGCCCCTCTTCCACGGGGCAGACGCGCAGCAGTGCCTCGCTCGCCACGATGACGGGCACGTCGCTCTGGCCCGACAGGCGCTCGACCCGCAGCGGAAATTTGTCGAACCGGCGGGTATGGTTTTCGTGCGAAAAGACGGGCTCGCCCGCGGCGACGCCCCACAGCTCCACATAGTTCTGGTTGCGCTCCATATCGTACACCTCAGCACAGTTTTGTTGGTGTATCCTATGAAAAGGAAAGTGCAGATATGCCGCGCCGAACATAAAGGTAAAAAGGAAGAGCCGTCTTTCGATGGCTCTTCCTTTTTGTTGATCGCGTGAGCGATGGATTACATCTTGGAGATGATCTCGACCAGCTCTTCGCCGATGCGGCCCTGAGCCTCGACGGTCGCGGAGCCGATGTGCGGCGTGCAGGAGACCATCGGGTGGGAGTAGAGAGCGACGTTGGTCGCGGGCTCGTCGGCATAGACGTCCAGACCGGCGGCGCGGACCTTGCCGCTGTTGAGCGCGTCAAGCAGCGCAGCCTCATCGACGTTGGTGCCGCGGGAGGTGTTGATGATGACGACGCCGTCCTTCATCTTGGCGATGCGCTCGGCGTTGATGAGCGCGCCGCCGTCGACAGCGGGAGCGTGGACGGAGATGAAATCGGACTTGGCGAGCAGCTCGTCCATCTCAACATAGGGGATGCCGAGCTCTTCCT
>CALAAN010000154.1 GCA_937884915.1 uncultured Oscillibacter sp. | reverse complement strand
GCGCAACGCCATCGAGCCCATCCCGACCCCCGAGGAGAAGGAGAAGTTCAAGGCTGCGCAGAAGGCTGCCGCCGAGCGCAAGGCCGCTGCCGCCAAGGCAGCCGCCGAGGCAGCGAAAGCCGCTGAAGCTCCCAAGGCTGAATAAAGGCTCTTAAAAAAAGAGGAACGCGAGCGTTCCTCTTTTTTTATAATTTCGAAAAAGTGACGGTGTCACTTTTTCGAGAGGGGATTGCAGCCCGCTGCGCGCATAATTTGCCCGCCTTGGCGGGCAAATTCCACACTTGCGGACTGAGCAGTGTTTTTTCTGACGCACATGTCGTCAGAAAAAACGATTAGAATCTATTTGCCGCCTGCGGGCGGCAAAATCTGCGAAGCTGCCGTGAAATGGGGAGGCGTCACAGACTTTTACCCGCGAGGGGTATGCGGCATCCGTAAGGCAGCGAAGCTGCCGACGGCTGCCCAGACCACCGCGCACGGCGGCAAATAATGTTAAATCGTTTTTGACGCGACAGAAGGTGAATTGCCGCAAAATGGCAAGAGAGGCCGCCCTGGGGCGCGCGTGCCAAAAGCTCTTCTCGCACAGCGAGCGTCGAGTCGCGGGCGGGGCACAGAGCGGGGTGAAATCTCTGCAAAAGGCGGGCCGCGGTCTGACTTTTGTGTAGTTCACAAACTGTTTACAGTGGGAGCTATTGACAATGGGAAATGTCGGTGGTACACTGCGTTTAGCACTCGAGGGAAAGGAGTGCTAAAGCTACGAAAGGAGCGCGGCGTATGGACTTGACCGAGCGCAAAAAGCAAATTCTCAAGCGCGTTGTCGAGGATTACATCGCCGCGGCTGAGCCGGTCGGCTCCAAGGCATTGGCCGAGGAGATGGGCGGCTCGGTGAGCTCCGCGACCATCCGCAACGAGCTTGCGGACCTGGTCGAAATGGGCTACCTTGAGCAGCCGCACACGTCCGCCGGACGCGTGCCGTCGCCGAAAGGCTACCGCCTGTACGTCAACGAACTGATGGAAAAGCGCGAGGTCTCCGAAGCGGAAGCGAAGGAGATCAACGAGCAGCTGAAGAGCAAGCTCAGCGGCACGGACAGCGTGATCGCCAAGGCGGGGCAGATGGTGTCGAGCATCGTCAATTACCCCGTGTACAGCGTGACGGGCGGGCGGCGCGAGGCGAGCGTCAAGCGCTTCGAGCTCATCGCGGTCGATGAAATGAGCTTCATCGTCGTGGTGATGGGCGAGGACAACCGCGTGAAGAGCCAGCTCCAGCGCTCGGACCTCCCGTTCGACAGCCAGCGGCTCGCGGACGTCAAGGAGCTTTTGAACACGCACTTCGCCGGCCGGAGCGCCGATGAGATGAGCGCAAGGCTGATGAGCCTTTCCGAGCAGCTTTCGCCAGAACTGTTCCTCGTGGTGTCCAAAGCGGTCGAATATGCGATCGGCGTGCTCGAGCAGAGTGCGCAGCGCAATGTGGAGACCGCGGGCGCGAGCCAGATCTTGAAGATGCCCGAGTACCGCGACGTTGACAAGGCGCACGATTTAGTTACCTTCCTTGTGGATAACAAGGAGGAGCTTCCTGTGCCGGATGACGGCGCGTCGCTCAAGATCCTGATCGGCCCAGAAAACGTGAACGAAGCGCTCAAAGAAACCAGCGTGGTCGTCGCCAGCTACGATATCGGCGACGGGATGCGCGGCCTCGTCGGTGTGGTGGGACCCACCAGAATGGATTACGCCACCGTGACGGCGCGGCTGAGTTATTTTGCAGACAGCCTGACGCGGATGTTCGGCAAGAACGAGCTCCCGCCCAGGGGAGAAGATAAGGAGTAAAAAATGGGTAAGAAAGACAAGCAGAACGCGGCGGAAAACGCACCGGAGAAGGACGTGAACAAGACGCCGGAAGAGCCGAAGGCGGACGCAGCAAAGTCTGCGGACGTTCCCGAGGAGCAGGAGATCTTCACCGTCACGCGCGAGCAGATGGAGAAGATGGAAGGCCTTGCCAAGTCGCTTGCCGATGAGCAGGACAAATACCTGCGCCTTGCCGCCGAGTACGACAACTACCGCAAGCGCACCGCGAAGGAAAAGGAAAACATTTACGCCGACGCGAAGATCGATACGATCAAGGCGCTGCTGGGTGTTTACGATAACCTCGAGCGCGGCCTTGCCCAGTACGGTGACGAGGAGTCGCCCCACCGCAAGGGCCTTGAGATGGTGTTCAACCAGTTCAAGGAGAGCCTCAAAAAGCTGGGCGTTGAAACGATGGACGCCATTGGAAAGCCCTTTGACCCCGAAAAGCACAACGCCGTGATGCACATTGAAGATGAGAACTACGGGGAAAACACCGTGGTCGAGGTGCTCCAGCAGGGCTTCACGCTGGGCGATAAGGTGCTCCGATTCGCTATTGTAAAAGTAGCGAATTAAAAGTTCCTCAAAAATGTGTGGCACACATTTTTGAAAGGGCTTGCAGCCCTGTGCAGCGCACTCGCTGCGCTCGCACGTTTCAGGGCTGAGATGTGTTTTTTCTGACGCGCATGTCGTCAGAAAAAACGATTTGGATTTGTTTCGCGTCTGCGGACGCGAAATGAACATATAAAGTGGTTAACAAAAAAAATTAAGATAGATCTTAGGAGGACAACATTATGTCTAAAGTTATCGGTATTGACCTTGGTACTACCAACTCTTGTGTGGCTGTGATGGAGGGCGGCGAAGCCGTCGTCATCCCCAACGCCGAAGGCAACCGCACCACCCCGTCCGTCGTCGCGTTCTCGAAGACCGGCGAGCGTATGGTCGGTCAGGTCGCAAAGCGTCAGGCCATCACCAACCCCGACCGCACGATCTCTTCGATCAAGCGCGAGATGGGTTCTGATTATAAGGTTGAGATCGACGGCAAGAAGTACACCCCGCAGGAGATCAGCGCGATGATCCTGCAGAAGCTCAAGGCCGACGCGGAGGCTTACCTCGGCGGCCCCGTGACCGAAGCCGTCATCACCGTTCCCGCTTACTTCACCGACGCGCAGCGTCAGGCGACCAAGGACGCCGGTAAGATCGCCGGCCTCGAGGTCAAGCGTATCATCAACGAGCCGACGGCCGCGGCCCTCGCCTACGGCGTCGACAAGGAGCAGAGCCAGAAGGTCATGGTCTACGACCTCGGCGGCGGCACGTTCGATGTCTCCATCCTCGATATCGACGACGGCGTTATTGAGGTTCTGGCCACCGCGGGCAACAACCGCCTCGGCGGCGACGACTTCGATGAGTGCATCATGAAGTGGATGGTCAGCGAGTTCAAGCGCACCGACGGCGTCGACCTCAGCGGCGACAGGGTCGCCATGCAGCGCTTAAAGGAAGCTGCCGAGAAGGCCAAGATCGAGCTGTCCGGCGTGACCTCCACCAACATCAACCTCCCCTATATCACCGCCGACGCCACCGGCCCGAAGCACCTCGACCTGACCCTCACGCGCGCCAAGTTCAACGAGCTGACCGCGCATCTGGTCGAAGCCACTGCCGGCCCTGTCCGTCAGGCGCTGAGCGATGCGGGACTCACCGGCAACGACATCCACAAGGTCCTGATGGTCGGCGGCTCCAGCCGTATCCCCGCCGTGCAGGAAATGGTCAAGAAGCTCACCGGCAAGGAAGGCTTCAAGGGCATCAACCCCGATGAGTGCGTCGCTATGGGCGCAGCCCTTCAGGCGGGCGTTCTGACCGGCGATGTCAAGGGCCTGCTGCTGCTCGACGTCACCCCGCTGTCCCTCGGCATTGAGACCATGGGCGGCGTGTGCACCAAGCTCATCGACCGCAACACCACCATCCCCGTGAAGAAGAGCCAGATCTTCTCTACCGCCGCCGATAACCAGACGAGCGTTGAAGTCAACGTGCTTCAGGGCGAGCGCGAGATGGCCGCTGCCAACAAGAGCCTCGGCCGCTTCCACCTTGACGGCATCGCTCCGGCCCGCCGCGGCGTGCCTCAGATCGAGGTCACGTTCGATATCGACGCCAACGGCATCGTGAACGTCAGCGCGAAGGATCTCGGCACCGGCAAGGAACAGCACATCACCATCACCTCTTCCTCCAACATGAGCAAGGAAGACATCGATAAGGCCGTCAAGGAGGCGGAGCAGTATGCCGCCGAGGACGCCAAGATCAAGGAAAAGGTCGAAGTCCGCAACCAGGCCGACCAGATGGTCTACCAGAGCGAAAAGACCCTCGGCGAAGTGGGCGACAAGATCCCCACGGACGAGAAGGCCAAGGTCCAGAGTGGTATCGACAAGCTGAAGGAAGTCCTCAAGGGCGACGACACCGACGCCATCAAGAGCGCGACCGAAGAGCTGACCCAGCTGTTCTACGCGATGAGCGAGAAGCTCTATCAGCAGGCGAACCCGCAGGGCGGCGCACAGGCCGGCCCCGACATGGGCGGCCCGAACGGCGGCGCGCAGACCGGCCCGAACGGTCAGCAGTATTACGATGCTGACTACAAGGTCGTGGATGACGACGACAACAGCAAGAAGTAATTTGAAACCGATCGACGCAGCGGGGACAGTTTATACTGCCCCCGATTGCGGCGTTTTTAGGAGCGTAGTCTATGGCTGAAAATAAAAGAGACTATTACGAGGTGCTCGGCGTTTCCAAGGGCGCTTCGGAAGAAGAGATCAAAAAAGCATACAAAAAGCTCGCGCGCAAGTATCACCCCGACATGAACCCCGGCGACAAGGAAGCCGAGGAGAAGTTCAAGGAGATCAACGAGGCGAACGAGGTTTTAAGCGACCCCGATAAAAAGGCGCGCTACGACCAGTTCGGCTTTGCGGGCGTTGACCCGAATTACGGCGCAGGCGCAGCAGGAGGCGGCGCTTACGGCGCGGGCGGGTTCGACTTCGGCGACCTCGGCGATATCTTCGGCAGCTTTTTCGGTGAGGGCTTCGGCGGCGGAACGCGCGCGAACCCCAACGCGCCCCAGCGCGGCGAGAGCCTGCGCACGAGCGTCAACATCAGCTTCGAGGAGGCGGCCTTCGGCTGCGAGAAGGAAGTCAGCATCGACCGCATCGAGCAGTGCCCTGACTGCCGCGGCTCGGGCTGCGCCAAGGGCACGACCGCGGAAGTCTGCCCCGACTGCCGCGGCAGCGGCGTGATCCAGCAGCGCCGCCAGACGCCGCTGGGCTACATGTCGACGTCGGCCCCCTGCCAGCGCTGCGGAGGCAAGGGCAGGATCATCCATCAGCCCTGCCCCAAGTGCGGCGGCAAGGGTATGATCCGCCACCGCAAGACCATCAAGGTCTCGATCCCCGCGGGCATCGACAACGGGCAGACCATTTCGCTGCGCGCGCAGGGCAACGCGGGCAAGAACGGCGGCCCCGCGGGCGATCTTCTGATCGTCGTGTCCGTGCGTCCGCACGAGATCTTCCGCCGCGAGGGCACGAGCGTTATGTGCGAAGCGCCCATCACGTTTACGCAGGCGGTGCTCGGCGCGGAGCTCGAGATCCCGACGATCGACGGCAAGGTGAAGTACACCATTCCCGAGGGGACGCAGAGCGGCACGACGTTCCGCTTGAAGGGCAAGGGCATCCCCGGCCTCAACGGCCGCGGCCGCGGCGACCAGTATGTCACCGTGTATATCGAAACGCCGCGCAACCTGAACCGCGAGCAGAAGGAAGCGCTCAAGAAGTTCAGCGAGTCGCTCGGCGAGAAGAATTATGAAGCGCATAAGAGCTTTTTCGAAAAGTTCAAGCTGTAACGAGCAGAAAATGTATTTATCCGATTATCACACCCACTGTTCGCTTTCGTTCGACTCGAAAACGCCGGTGGAAGACATGGTGCGTGCAGGCATCGCGCAGGGCTTGCGGGAAATGTGCCTGACCGACCATGTAGACCTGTTCCGCCCGAAGGAGACGGTACACTGGGAGCACGATTTTTCAAATCGTGAGGAGACCTTTGCGCGCGCCGACGAGACAGCGGACGGGAAGATTATCGTCCGCCGCGGCATCGAGCTCGGCGAGGCGATGCGCGACTTTGCCTACGCAGACGAGCTGCTTTCCCACCTGCCGGAGCTCGACTTTGTCATCGGCTCGCAGCATCAGCTGTCAGAAAAATACGAGTGGAACGACCTCTATTTTATGCCCAAGGCCACGGAGCAGGAGGCGCGCGAGCAGATCGCGGACTACCTGACGCTCGTGCTGGAGACGGCCAAGTGGGGTAAGTTCTCCGTCCTCGGCCACCTGACGCTGCCGCTTCGCTACATGAACGAGAACCATGGCATGCACATGAGCTTCGACGGCTTCGAGGACGAGGTCTCGCAGGTGTTCCGCGCGCTCATCGAAAACGGCTGCGGCATCGAGTGCAACGTCAACCGCGGCAACACGCCGCTGCCAGACGCCAAATGGCTGAGGCTCTATCACGAGCTCGGCGGCGAGATCATCACCGTCGGCACCGACGCGCACACGCCGGAATTTGTCGGCATGCGCGCCCGCGAGACGCAGGAGCTTTTGAAGAGCTGCGGATTTGATTACGTGTGCACGTTTGAAAAGAAAAAACCGGTCTTTCACAAAATCTGACCGATAGAAGGAGAAACACTATGAAAATCGCATTGGGCTGTGACCACGGCGGATACGCCATGAAGGAAGACATCAAAAAGCAGCTGGAGGGTCTGGGCCACGAGGTCAAGGACTGCGGCACCTACTCCACCGAGAGCTGCGACTATCCCATTTTCGGCGAGGCCGCCGCGCGCGCCGTCGCGAGCGGGGAGTGCGAGTACGGCATCGTCGTGTGCACGACGGGCATCGGCATCTCCATCGCGGCGAACAAGGTCAAGGGCATCCGCTGCGCGCACTGCGCCGATACGCTTGAGGCGCAGCTCTGCCGCCAGCACAACAACGCGAACATGATGGCCATCGGCGCGGGCTTCACGGGCCCGAAGCTGGCCGCGGCCATGGTCGAGACGTTCCTCTCCACCGCGTTTGAGGGCGGCCGCCACGCCCGCCGCGTGGCACTTCTGGACGCCATCGAGGGCTGATCCCATACAAAAGCGGAAAATCAACAAAAACCGAGAGGTTTTTGTTGATTTTTTCATATTCAGAATGTAAACTGTTGCACGAGAAAAAGGAGGCGGATGCAGACAATGGCAAGAAGAACGAGCGGAACGAAGGGCTATACCGGCTATCGCGGGCGCAGACGCGGCAGAGGCGTGCTGGCCGTGGTGCTGGTGGTTATTTTGCTGGCGGCGTGCGGCTTTTTGTTTGCGCAGCGCTATATGGTATACGGCGCGGACGGCTCGGTCCGCTTTGAGCTCCCCTGGGCAAAAAAGACGGCGCAGGACGACACGGCGGACAATAGCGGCGACAGCAGCGATGGGAAGCAGGACGAGCTTGAGATCACGGTGCAAGAGCCCGTCATCAAGGACACCCGCGCAGTTGAGCTGGGCGCGGATGCGCTCGGCAGCGAGTGGCAGACGGCGCTCGACGGCCTTGACAAGGACGTGAACGCCGTGGCGGTCGAGCTTAAGGACGCGAGCGGCAAGATCTACTACGGCTCCAAGGTGCAGGGCGCGATCGACTGCGGCGCGGTGGTTGGAAACACCGCGTCGGACGCGGCCATCCAGGGCCTTGTTGACTCCAAGTATTACACGATCGGCCGCATCAGCACGCTGCACGACAGCCTGTACGCCTACGAGCACATGACGGACGCCGCCGTGTGCCAGCTGACGGGCTTTGTCTGGTACGATACGAACAGCACGCACTGGCTTGCGCCCGAGAAGCAGGCTGCGCGACAGTATGTGACCGATCTCGTCGCGGAATGCGGCAAGATGGGCTTTGACGAGCTGCTGCTCGACGATTTCCACTACCCGCGCGAGGGGCGTATGAGCCGCATCAAGACGGACGAGCGTACCATGACGCAGCAGGAGGCGCTCGCGCTGCTCGCCGACGATATCCACACTGCGCTTGAGCAGGCGGGCTACAAGGGCAAGCTCTCCGTCAGCATCGACGCGGACATCGTGCTCGCGGGCAGTGAGGAAAGATCCGGCATCGTGATGAGCGAGCTCACGGAAAAGTTTGACCGCGTGTACGTTAAGGTCACAGCCGACCAGCTCGAAAGCGTCACCGAGGCGATGAAGGCCTACGATGTCGAATTTGTTCCCATCGTGACGGAGGCGACGGACAGCGGCAGTTATCTCATTGAAAAGTGAAAAGACAAAAAGCGGGACGCTGTACAGCGTCTCGCTTTTTTGCGCAAAAAACAGCACGAAGCAGTGCCCGCTGCCCCGTGCTGTTTTTCTTTATGAAAAGAGAGAGGTATCTCAGTTCATACTGCGGGAATTTTCGTAGCCGCCCTCACGCGAACGGCTCATCGCGCGGATGCGGTCGCAGATGTCGGCTTCGAGCTCGACCGTGCCGCGCACAAGCTGCTCGCTGCGGCGCAGCGCGGAACGCTCGCCGGGGACGAAGACCTGTTCATTGCCCGCGGCGGGCGCGCTGGTGCGCACAGCCTCAGCCAGCGCCGCCGTCTGCGCGATGAAATCTTCCGTGGAAGAAAACATCTCCGGTGACAGGGCGCAGAACAGGTAGCCGAGGTCGTATTCGTCGCGAACTTCGCCGCCCATCTTTGCGCCGGCGAACGCGCCGGTCAGAATTTCAAGCGCCATGCACAGCGCCGCGCCGCGCGCCCCGCCGAAGGGGAGCACGCCGTGCACAAGACGGGGGTCGGTGGTGAAAGCGCCGGCACCGTCGAGAAAAGCCCTCTCGGGGAGGGGTCGCTCTTCGACAATGGCCTGCCGCAGTTCACCCCATACGCCTTGTGCGGTGGCAAAGTCGGAGATAAGGGGTGGCTTTTCGCCCTGCGGGAAGCCGAAGGAAAGCGGATTTGTGCCGAACATCGGCGTGTTGCCGCCAAACGGCACCACGTGCGCGGGACCGCCGTTGTTCGTGACAACGCTGATGAAGCCGCGCTCGGCGATTAGGCGGGAATAGGGGACCAGGCGGGCGTA
>CALAAN010000153.1 GCA_937884915.1 uncultured Oscillibacter sp. | reverse complement strand
TTTGTGTCTTTTTCTTGTTCGTTTCGCTATTTTTGACTTTTCAGATACACTCTAGGACATTCAATGTGTCTCAAGAGGGATCTTCATATTTCACGGAATTATAGGAATACCCCTCCTGATATTTGACCGTAATAAAGAGCGTCTTTTCGCCATTCTCTTCGTCGCGAAGCAAAACATGGCAGAGGCCGCTTTCATCAAACCTGTCTGTAATGTCGAGCGACTGGCCACGGTAGTAGAGCATCACCGTACCGTCGTCCTCATAAATGACCTCCGGCTCGCTCAGCTGTTCGAATATCTCATTCTCGGTCATTGGGCGCTCCGTGCTGTCGTCTTCGATGGCGACGCCACCGCCGTCCATTTCGTGCTCGGTTCCGTCCTGATCCGTGTAGTGCAGCGTATAGTGGCCGGGGTCGACCGTGATGACCGCGTCGGTCTGGTCGCCCTTGAACCAGAGCTGCACCGTGCGCTGGATACCGCCGAGGTCCGAGGCATACGCAACGCTGCCGAGCGCCAGCACGAGGGCCGCGGCAAGGCCGAGGGTCGCCGCGCGGCGCAGCGCGCGCTTTCCATGTTTCTGTTCCGTCATTTTCATTACCTCCGTCAAGGTGTCCGGGGAGGCGTGCAGCGGCGCGAACGCGCGTTGGAACTGTTCTTTCTCTGTCATTGCTTTACTCCTCCTCCAAAATCGTTCTGAGCTTTGCCCTTGCGCGAAAAAGTCTTGTGCTGACGGTCTTTTCGGGAATGCCGAGCATCGACGCAACTTCTGCGGTCGAGTACCCCTCGTAGTAGAAGAGCAGCAGCGGCACGCGGTATTTTTTGTCGAGCGCCATCACGGCTTTGAAGAGCTCGCCGTCGCGCGGCTGCTCGAAGGATAACGTCTCGGCGTAGTCGTCGATGTCCTCATGTCTGCGCCACGGCGAGCGGAAGAGCATCTTGCAGCGATTGACGGTGACGCGGATGAGCCAGTTTTTCAAATGGGCGTCCGATTCGAACGCCTTGTCCGTTTTGTACAGCTCTACCAATACGTCCTGCGTCACATCGTTGGCGTCGTCCGGGTTTTTGAGCCAGCCGTAGGCCACGCGAAAGACCGTGTCCATGTACTTTTCTGCATTTTGGGCAAATGCTTCGTTTGAAAACGTATATGTTTCTCTCCTCAAAGGCCTTACACCATACATGTGCGCGGGCAGGGCGTTTTCTTTCACAGTCACAGAAAATTTTTTCAAAAAATTTCGCCGCCGCGGCGGCACAACTGCCGTGGCCCTCTCATATACTGCCTTGAAAGACAGGAAACGGAGGCACAGCTATGGATCACAGCACGCAGCAGCTCATCGACAAGTTTAAGCGCAATCCCGCCATGGCGCAGTCGCTCCTGCAATCGGGCGACGGGCAGAGGCTCATGCAGATGCTCACTTCTCAGGACGGCGGCACGGCGCTCAGCCACGCGGCGCAGAATGCCGCGGCGGGCAACACAAAGGAGCTGGCCGCGATGCTCTCGAACCTCATGAAGAGCCCCGAGGGCATGGCCATTATGAACCGCATCAACGACAGCGCAAAAAAATAAAAACCGCGGGAGGGCGTCACGATGAGCGAGTGGGAGGAAAAACTGAATACCCTGCTCTCCGATCCGGACGCCATGGCGCAGGTCGTCAGCATGGCGCAGAGCCTGTCGCAGCAGATGGGGCAGTCCGGCGGCGGCGCGCCGCCTCCCCAGCCCGCAGGCGGCGCGGCGGGCCCTGCGCCGTCCGCTCCCCCGCCGCCACCGCCGCAGGGCGATCCGATGGGGGACCTCTCGTCGCTGCTCGGCGGCATCGACCCGAGCATGATCGCCAAGCTAGTGCCCGTGCTCTCGCAGCTGAATCGGCCCGAGAGCGGCGAGACCGCCGCGTTCCTGCGCGCGCTGCGCCCGTTTTTGAAGCCGGAGCGGCAGGACAAGGTCGAGCGCGCGGCACAGCTCGCGCGCTTCATCCACCTCGGAAAGACGCTGCTGCTCAGCGAAGGGGGGCCGCGCAATGTATAACCGCTATCTTCGCAACGACGACGGCATCTACACCCGCATGCCGATGCAGGACGCGCCGCGCGGCGAGCCGCCGCGTGACAACAGGCCGCCTCCCCCTCCGCCCTCCGGCGGTGGAGCGCCGCCGCCAAGGCCGCCGCAGGGGGACGCTCCCCCGCCGCCGATCGGTCAGGAGGCGTCGCAGTTTTTCTCGCGCATTCTCGACAAATTACCGCTCAAGGGCGTGGACACGGCGGACATTTTGCTGCTGCTCATTCTCTTTTTTCTCTTCGAAGAAAAGGCGGATGACGAGCTGCTTGTCGCGCTGGGGCTGCTGCTCATTTTATGACATATTCAGCAAAAAGGCCGTCCGAAGAACGCTCTTCGGACGGCCTTTTTCAGTTTCTTTTACCGGTTTGCCGGATCAAGCGCGCTCTCGTGGAGCACCGTACCGTCCGGCAGCGTGAAGGCATCCTCCGCCACGTTCCCGCTGTCGACGCTCATGCCCGCCATACGGTAGACGACATCCTCTCCCTGCAATTTTTCCGCCGCACAGAGCAGTCCGTCGCTCACGCTGACCCAGTAGCGCTCGATGTAGCCGCCGTCATCGGCGGCAGTCTCCACAAAGATGCAGTCCACCGTGTCGAGCAGGCGGTAATCCGCCGTCGCGATGCGCTTTTTGTCGAGATGCAGGATGTTCTCATACGTCGGGATGCCCTGCTCCTCGTCGGCAGTAAAGGCCGCGGCGCTCTCGTAATAGAGCTCGCTGCCGCCGTACCAGACCCAGGTCGTTTCGCCGTTGGAGATCGTATGGCTCTGCGCGCCGCTTGCCTGTTCGGTGTCGACACGCATCCACTCGCCGTCGACGCTGACGCTGCTGCGGTCAACGCCGCTGCCGCCGGAATAATAGCGCTCGATCGTGATCGCGCGCGAATAGCGCGCGGGGCGCTCGAGCGTCGCGATGGCGGACTGCACGGTATCAGGCCGCACGGCGATGCGGCCGACGGCGCTGTCGTCGAGCGACGCGTCGTCTACATCGCCGCTGTTCGATTCCTGCGGCAGCACGACGTGCGCGGGGCGGTGCAGCGCACCGCGCACCACAAACAGGAGCACCAGCAAAACGAGCGCGACGAAAGCAGCGCCGATGGGCGTTACCCTCCGCTTTCTCATTTCGCTCCACTCCCTTCTTTCCGTTTGATCAGGCGTTAAAGTCCGCGGGGCGCTCGCTCCGGCGGCCAAAGTGCCAGAGAATCGCATCAGCGATACGCGCGCAGGCGTGGCCGTCACCATAGGGGTTGACGGCGTGCGCCATCGCGTCATAGGCCTCCTTGCTGCGCAGCAGCTCATTGCCCATGCGCAGCACATCGTCGTACTCCACGCCGCAGAGCTTCACCGTGCCCGCGGCGACAGCCTCGGGGCGCTCGGTCTCTTTGCGCATGACGAGGACGGGCTTTCCGAGCGCGGGGGCCTCCTCCTGGAGTCCGCCGCTGTCGGTCATCACCATGTAGCAGCGCGCCATGAGGTTATGCATCTCGTCCGCGCTCAGCGGGTCGATCAAATGCACGCGCGGCGTACCGGCGAGGAACTTCTGCGCGTTCTCGCGCACGACGGGGCTGAGGTGCACGGGATAGACAAGCTCACAGTCCTCGTTCTGGAGAGCGATGTCGCGCAGTGCGGTCATGATGTTCTCCATCGGCTGGCCGTAATTCTCGCGGCGGTGGCAGGTCACGAGCACGACTTTTCTCGAATAGTCCAGCTCGTTGAGAAGTTCTGTTGTAAAGTGATAATCCTTGCGCACTGTTGTCCTCAGTGCATCGATGACCGTGTTGCCCGTGATGAAGAGGCCGTCTTTCACACCCTCTTTGAGTAAGTTTTCACGGTTGTTCTTCGTCGGGCAGAAATAGAGGTCGGCGATGGCCGTGACGAGCTTACGGTTCATCTCCTCAGGGAACGGGGAGTATTTGTCGTAGGTGCGAAGGCCCGCCTCCACGTGCCCGACGGGCACCTTGTGGTAAAAGGCCGAGAGCGCACCGGCGAACGTCGTCGATGTGTCGCCGTGGACCAGGATCATATTGGGCTTCATCTTCTCGATGGCGTCGTCCATGCCCAGCAGGCACTTGCTCGTGATGGTCGAAAGCGTCTGCCGCGGGGTCATGATGTCAAGGTCGCAGTCGGCCTTGAGGTCGAATACCTCCATGACACTGTCGAGCATTTCACGGTGCTGCGCCGTCACGCAGCAAAGGCTCTCGATCTCGTCGCGGCTTGCCAGCTCCTTGACGAGCGGGGCCATCTTGATGGCCTCGGGCCGCGTGCCGAACACGCTCATAATGCGCAGTTTTTCCATTTATGCTTCCTCTTTTTTCTCTTCGTCGGTTTCTTCTTTCTGTTCTTCGGGTGCCGCGGGGGCGCTTTCCGCCGGAGCGGCGGTCTCCGCGCTTTTCTCCTCTGCCGCAGCCTTTTCCGCCTGCAACGCCTTGTCGATATCGCGGCGGAAAATGACGCGCGAAGCGAGGAACGCCGCCACCGCCAGCGCCATCAGAAAGAGCATCGCCTTGATCGCGCCGCTCGACGTCAGCACCACGGCGGAGAGGCCGAGGATACTGCTGATGACATACAGCGCCGCGACGGCCTGCTGGTTGAGGCCCATGTCGATGAGGCGGTGGTGGATGTGTCCGCGGTCAGGCGCCATCGGGTTCTGCCCGTGGGCCAAACGGCGGATGATGGCGAACAGCGTGTCGAACATCGGCAGTCCCAGGATCAGGAACGGCACCGCAAACGACACGATGGCGTAATACTTGAAAAGACCCTGGATCGAGATCGTCGCAAGGATGTAGCCGAGGAACGTCGAACCCGTATCGCCCATGAACATCTTGGCCGGATTCTTGTTGTACGGCATGAAGCCGAGGCACGCGCCCACAAGCGCGGCCATCACGAGCGCCACGTCGCTCTCAGACACGAGCAGCGCGATGACGAGCATCGAGATCGCGCTGATGGTCGAAACGCCGCAGGCAAGACCGTCCAGGCCGTCGATGAGGTTGACGGCATTCGTGATGCCGACGATCCACAAAACCGTGATGGGGATGGACAGCCAGCCGAGGTCCCAATACGGGCTCTCGGCAAAGACGTTCGGATTCGAGAGCGTCTGGATCACGACGCCGTGGAACACGGCGACGAGCGCCGCGAAGATCTGCACGCAGAACTTAAAATACGCGCGCAGCGGGGACATGTCGTCCACCACGCCGAGCACAACGATAATGGACGCGCCCAGCAAAATGCCCTGTAACTGGTGGTCGACCTTGACGAACAGCAGCATGCTCACGATAAAGCCGAGGAAGATCGCGAGGCCGCCGAGGCGCGGCACGGGCTTTTTGTGCATGCGGCGGTTGTCCTTCGGCACGTCGATCGCGCCGATCTTGTAGGCGAACGACTTGACGAGCGGGCACATCAGGAAGCTGACGGCAAACGCGCACAGCAGCGCGCCGCCGACGCTCAGCAATAACTCTTTCGGAATTCCGTTCATGTTTTCCACCCTTTATCAGCGCGCGACAAAGCCGACCTTCTTGTAGACCTTGCGCAGCGTTTTTTCTGCCACGTAGGACGCCTTCTGCGCGCCCGCGCGGTACACGGACTCAAGATACGCCTTGTCGCCCAAAATGCGCGTGGCCTCCTCGCGGATGGGGCGCAGCGTCTCGACGACGGCCTCGCCCACAGCGGGCTTGAACGCGCCGTAGCCCTTGCCGGCAAACTCCTGCTCGATCTCGTCAAAGCTCTTGCCCGTCACGGCGGAGTAAATAGTCATCAGGTTCGCAACGCCCGGCTTGTTGGCAGGATCGTAGCGCACGCAGTTTTCCGTGTCGCTGTCGGTCACGGCGCGCTTGAACTTGCGCAGGATATCCTCGGGCTTTTCCATCAGATAAATGGATCCGTTGGGATCCTTGTCGGACTTCGACATCTTGGCTCCCGGGTCACTCAGGCTCATCACGCGCGCGCCGACCTTCGGGATGTACGGCTCGGGCATCTTGAAGACGTCGCCATAGATGCCGTTGAAGCGCTGGACGATGTTGCGGCAGAGCTCGACGTGCTGCTTCTGGTCCTCGCCCACGGGGACATAGTCTGGCTGATAGAGCAGGATATCCGCCGCCATCAGCGCAGGATAGGTGAAAAGGCCGCCGTTGATGTTCTCACTGTTTTTGGCGGACTTGTCCTTAAACTGCGTCATGCGCGAGAGCTCGCCGAACATCGTGTAGCAGTTCAGGACCCAGCCGAGCTCGGCGTGCTGCGGCACATGGGACTGGATGAACAGCGTGTTCTTCTCGGGGTCCAAGCCGCAGGCGATGTACTGCGCCAGCTGCTCAAGCGTGCGGCGGCGCAGCGCCGCGGGGTCCTGACGCACGGTGATCGAGTGCATGTCGGCCATGAAGTAGTAGTTGTCAAATTCTTCGTCGCGCTCGGCCCAGTTCTTGATCGCGCCGAGGTATGACCCGAGGGTCAGATCGCCGCTGGGCTGAATGCCGGACAGCATCACTTTCTTGCGCGCCGCGTTTTCCATGTTTTCCATCGTTTTTTCTCCGATCTGTTTGTTTTTCTCATTTTATCTCGAATTGCGCCGTTTTGGCGCAGCTATCGACCCAATTTGTTATGTTACCATACCCCTTTTCAAAATACAAGCATGTTCCGGTGAAAAAGAGCGTCGTGCGTTCGTTGACTTTTCGGTCAAAATATGGTGTAATAAGCTATCTTTATTTTGATTTCACTTCAGGAGGTCATCTATGTCCATCGACATGAAGTATTTTGAGGAAATGGAAGCGAAGATCCCGCACGGCAAGGTGCGCACGCGCTTCGCTCCCTCCCCCACGGGCTATATGCACGTGGGCAACCTGCGCACCGCGCTCTACACCTATCTGATCGCCCGCCACGCAGGCGGCACGTTCATCCTCCGCATCGAGGATACCGACCAGGGCCGTCTGGTCGAGGGCGCAACGGACGTCATCTACCGCACGATGGCGGAATGCGGCCTGTCCCACGACGAAGGCCCCGACGTCGGCGGCCCCGTCGCCCCGTATATCCAGAGCGAGCGCCGCGACACCTACGGCAAGTACGCCGAGCTTTTGGTCGAGCGCGGCCACGCCTACTACTGCTTCTGTGAAAAGGCCGAGAGCGAGGAGGACAGCGGCGAATTCGACCGCGCGGACGATCCCTGCCGCGACCTGTCTCTTGAAGAGGCCAAGGCGCGCGTCGCCGCAGGCGAGCCCTACGTCATCCGCCAGCGCATCCCGAAAGAGGGCACCACGACGTTCCACGACGCGAGCTTCGGCGACATCACGGTCGAAAACAAGACGCTCGACGATCAGGTGCTCTTAAAGCGCGACGGTCTTCCGACCTACAACTTCGCCAACGTCATCGACGACCACCTCATGGGCATCACCCATGTCGTGCGCGGCAGCGAATACCTCTCCTCCGCCCCGAAGTACAACCTCCTCTACGAGGGCTTCGGCTGGGAGGTGCCGACCTACGTGCACTGCTCCCCCGTCATGCGCGACGCGCAGCACAAGATGAGTAAGCGCAACGGCGACCCGAGCTACGAGGATCTCAAGGCGCAGGGCTACCTGACGCCCGCCATCCTCAACTATGTGGCGCTGCTCGGCTGGTCGCCGCGCGGCGAGATCAGCAATCAGGAGTTCTTCACGCTCGACGAGCTGGTCAAGGCGTTCGATATCGGCGGCATCTCCAAGTCCCCCGCTATCTTCGACATCGAAAAGCTGACGTATTTCAACGCCAACTATCTGCGCAACCTCCCGCCGGAGCAATTCTGTAAAGTTGCTGAGCCTTACATCCGTCAGGCCGTCAAGAACGAGGCCTACCCCGTCAGCGAGATCGCGGCGCTCTTACAGGCCCGCTGCGAAAAGCTCACCGACATCCCCGAAAAGGTCGACTTCTTCGATTCTCTCCCCGAGTACGGCGTTGAATTCTATACGAACAAGAAGTCCAAGACTAACAGCGAAGTTTCGCTCGACATGCTCAACAAGGTGCTTCCCAAGCTCGAAGCACTGCCCGAGTGGACGAACGACGCCATTCACGACATGCTCGTCTCGTTCGCCGAGGAGCTCGGCGTGAAGAACGCGACGCTCATGTGGCCGCTGCGTATCGCCGTCGCGGGCAAGCTCGTCACGCCCGGCGGCGCTGTCGAGATCTGCCACATCCTCGGCCGCGAGGAAACGATCAAGCGCGTCAAGGCCGGTATCGCCAAGCTGGCATGATCTTCGAGCTCTGCCCCACGCTCTCGCGTGATCTTCTCAAGCGCGAATTTGGGAACACCGCCGCCGCGTTCGGCGTGCTGGTGCTTCTGGGCTTTGCCGCGGGAATGCTCTTCCCCGACACGGCGCAGCAGACGCTCCAGAACTTCGCCGCACAGGTCGAGCAGCTGGGACTTACCGACGATGTCCCCCAGTCGCAGATGATGGCGACGCTGTTTTTCAACAACATCACAGCGTCCCTCCTCTCGATGCTTTACGGGCTCATCCCGTTTCTGCCGCTCAGCGCGCTCGCGCTCGGCACGAATGCACTGATGCTCGGCGCATTCGCCGCCATCTATCAGCAGCAGGGTATCGGTCTCGGGGTGTATGTTCTCGGCGTTTTGCCGCACGGCATTTTCGAGCTGCCCGCGCTGATCTTATCCTGCGCGCTGGGCCTTCTCATCTGCCGCACGGGGACGGAACGGATCCTCCAAAAGAGCGATACGCCCTTTTTCCGCCGCGTACTCGACTGCATCCGCGTCTTTTTGTCGTTCTCGGTGCCGCTGCTGCTTTTAGCCGCGCTCATCGAGACGTACGTCACGCCCATTCTTTTGAACCTTGTGCTGTAAACGGCAAGGTTGACTTTCGTCCCGTACAACTATATAATGAGCCTGTCAAGA
>CALAAN010000152.1 GCA_937884915.1 uncultured Oscillibacter sp. | reverse complement strand
GTTCGTCAAGGTCAAATCCATCGTAGCCTCTGGCCCCGCCCGCCGCGTGGTTATCGTCTCCGCGCCGGGCAAGCGCTTTTCCGGCGATCATAAGATCACGGATCTTCTCTATCTCTGCGCCGCGCACATCAAGTACGGTGTTTCGTGCGAGGATATCTTCGCCATGATCCGCGACCGCTACAACGAGATCATCGCTGAATGCGGCCTCAAGATCAGTCTCGATAGCGAGTTCGATGCGCTGTGGGACAAGATGAAAAACAGTATCAGCCAGGATGAGCTTGCCTCCCGCGGCGAATACTTCTCCGCGCGTCTGATGGCCGAGTACCTCGGCTACGAGTTCGTCGACGCCGCCCGCTGGATCAAGTTCAAGTTCGACGGCACCGTCGATCAGGACGCATCCTACGAGGCGCTGCGCTCCCTTGCCGAGGACCGCAAGGTCGTCATCCCGGGCTTTTACGGCGTGATGCCCGACGGGCACATCCGCACGTTCTCCCGCGGCGGCAGCGACATCACCGGCGCGCTCGCGGCGGCAGCGCTCGGCGCGGACGTGTATGAAAACTGGACGGATGTCTCCGGCATTCTGATGGCCGACCCGCGCATCGTCGACGATCCCGAACCCATCCGCCGCGTGACGTACAGCGAGCTGCGCGAGCTGAGCTACATCGGCGCGCAGGTCCTGCACGAGGGCACGATCTTCCCCGTGCGCGAGAAGAACATCCCACTCAACATCCGCAACACCAACGCGCCCGACCATCCCGGCACGATGATCCTCGAGTCCATCGGCGACGAGATGGAGGAGGGCGGCTTCATCACCGGCATCGCCGGCAAGAAGGGCTTTTCCATCATCACCATCGCCAAGACCGGCATGTCGAGCGAAGCGGGCTCGCTTCTGAAAATTCTCAACGTGCTCGCCAAGCATGAGGTCAACGTCGAGTATCTGCCGTCCGGCATCGACAACGTCTCGCTCGTCGTCTCGTCCGACAAGGTGTCCCGCTCGCTCTACGAAATGCTGGGCGAGCTGCAAAAGGAAGTGCAGCCGAATAAGATAACCGTAACGGAGCACATCGCCATCGTCGCCGCCGTCGGCCGCAAGATGGCGTACCGTCCCGGCGTTTCCGGTAAAATTTTCGCCAAGCTCGGCGAAAACGGCGTGAACATCCGCATGATCACGCAGGGCCCCGAAGAGCTCAACATCATCGTGGGCGTGGAAGAAAAAGATTTCGAACAGGCCATCCGTGTCCTGTATAAGAGTTTTGTAAAGGAGAATGTAGTGTAATGAAACAGGTCAATGTCGGTATTCTCGGCGCTACGGGCGCCGTCGGTCAGGAAATGATCAAGATCCTTGAAGAGCGCAGCTTCCCCGTTGCGTCCCTTCGTCCCATCGCGAGCGCCAGAAGCGCGGGCAGCAAAATCATGTTCCGCGGCCAGGAGTGCACCATCGTCGAGGCGTCTGACGACGCGTTCGAGGGCCTCGACATCGTCCTCGGCGCGGCGGAGAACGACATCGCCGAGCGCTTTGCCCCCTCGATCGTCAAGGCAGGCGCGGTGTTCGTCGACAACTCGAGCGCGTTCCGCCTCGACCCCAACGTCCCCCTCGTCATCCCTGAGATCAACCCCGAGGATGTGAAGTGGCACAAGGGCATCATCTCGAACCCCAACTGCACCACCATCGTAACCCTCGTCGCCATCAACGCGCTTGCCAAGGAGAGCCCCATCGAAACGATCATCGCCTCTTCCTATCAGGCCGTCAGCGGCGCGGGCAAGGGCGGCATCGACGAGCTCAACAACGAGGTCAAGGCCCTTGCCGAGGGCAAGCACCTTGAGCCCAAGGTCTTCCAGTATCAGATCGCGTACAACATCATCCCCCAGATCGGCGGCGAGGCCTTTGAGGGCTACACCAGCGAGGAGATGAAGATGCAGAACGAGGGCCGCAAGATCCTCCACCTGCCCGAGATGAAGGTCAGCTGCACCTGTGCACGCGTGCCCGTCATCCGCAGCCACAGCGTATCCGTCGTGCTGCGCACGAAGGAGAAGATCAGCGTCGAGCGCGCCAAGGAGCTCATCGCGAATGCCCCGGGCTGCAAGCTCGTCGACGACCTCAAGAACAAGATCTACCCCATGCCGCTCGACACGTCCGATCAGGACATCGTCTACGTCGGCCGCATCCGTGAGGACCTGACCGACGAGCGCGGATTGAACCTCTGGTGCTGCGGCGACCAGGTCCGCAAGGGCGCTGCCACCAACACCATCCAGATTGCCGAGCTGCTGCTCAAGTAAGGCTTTTTAATCGCAGATCATTCCCCGTTTTCTGCCGCCAAACGGCAGAAAACGGGGAATTTTTTCGTTCCTGCACCAAAGCGTTGATTTTGGCCTGCATTTTGCTGTAAGCCGCTCATAAAGCGGTACAGGCATCTCATAAGCTTGCTGTTAAGAGCATATTGTGACGCTCGTTGGTCATTTCGTCAATATGGCGCATATTTTTCTTGTGTGTTTCCCCTATTTTTGTCACGATCAACAAATTTTATTTGACTTTACCGCCTGCGGGGGCTATGCTGTAAGCAAGGACTGGAAACGTTACCGGTAAGGTTACCGGAATCATCGCAGGGGGCGCGTCGGCATGACCATCAAGGATATTGCAAAGCTCGCAGACGTGAGCGTCAGCACCGTCTCCCGCGTGCTCAACGACCGTCCGGACGTGAGCGAGGATTCCCGCAGGCGGGTCCGCGCCGTCATCGAGGCGCACAAGTACGTGCCCAACAACAGCGCGCGCGACCTCGTCAAAATCCGCTCCGACTCGGTCGGCCTCGTGGTGCGCGGCGTGCAGAACCCCTTCTACACCGACATCATCCACGCCATCGAGCAAAAGCTCGACGCTTCGGGCTACACGATGGTCATGCGCCAGATCCCGTCGGGTGACGACGAGCTTCAGTGCGGCGCGGTGATGGAAAAGGAAAAGCGTCTGCGCGGCATCATTTTCCTCGGCGGGCGCAGCGATTATTCGCCCGAAGAGGTGTCGCTTCTCGGCGTGCCCTACGTTTGCTGCTCCTACACCAACTCCTACGGCACACTGTCGCCGGAATCGTATTCCTCCGTCTCCATCGCCGACGAGCAGGAGGCCTACCGCGCGGTCAGCGAGCTTTACAAAAGCGGTCACCGCCGTATCGCCGTGCTGACCGCCGACCCTGACGACAGCTCGATCTCCCAACTCCGTTACCTTGGCTACCAGCGCGCGCTGCGCGACTTCGGCCTAACCGAGCATCCGGAGGACCTCATCTGTGCCGAAGACTTCACCATTGCAAACGCCTATGCCGCCATGCGCGAACGCCTGCGCTCCCCCGCCGATTTTACCGCCGTCTTCGCCATCGCTGACGATATGGCCATCGGCGCGATGCGCGCTCTGCGCGAAAGCGACCGCTCCATCCCCGAGGACTGCTCCGTCATCGCCATCGACGGCATCAGCGTCTCGGAATACATTCATCCCATGCTCACCACCCTCTGCCAGCCCATGACCGCCATGGGCGAAACGAGCGTCGAAATTCTGCTCAGCATCATCGAGGGGCGTGGCGAAAACCGTCATGTCACATTGCCGACCGCGCTTCGCGAGGGTGCGTCCGTGCGGCAGCTCAAGCACTGATTTTCCCGCGGGAACCGCGTGAAAATAAATTTGAAAAGGAGTATTGATGAAATGAAAAAGTATCTTGCAATGATCCTTGCTCTTGTCATGGCGCTTTCTCTCGTCGCCTGCGGCGACAAGAAGGACGATTCCGCTGACAACAGCGACGGCGATACTGCTTCCGGCCGCGTCTACTGGCTGAACTTCAAGCCCGAAGCCGACGAGACCCTGCAGAAGGTCGCCGCCATGTACACCGAGAAGACCGGCGTGCCCGTCACCGTCGTGACCGCCGCTTCCGGCACCTACAACGAGACCCTGACCGCCGAGATGGACAAGTCCGCTCCCCCGACGCTGTTCGTCGTGGGCAACCAGGCCGCTGTCGACACCTGGGGCGACTACTGCTATGACCTGAACGGCACCGACGTTGCCAACGAGCTCAACACCGACGCCTACAACCTCTATGACGCCGACGGCAAGCTCTGCTCCATCGGCTACTGCTACGAGTGCTACGGCATCATCGTCAACGAAGACCTGCTCGAAAAGGCCGGCTACACGCTTGGCGACATCACGAACTTCGAGACCCTCAAGGCCGTCACAGAGGACATCCACGCCCGTGCTTCCGAGCTCGGCTTCGACGCCTTCACCTCCTCTTCCATGAGCGACGATTCCAGTTGGCGTTTCACCGGCCACCTTGCCAATCTCGAATATTACTACGAGTCCGTGGACGATCCCGACGCCTGGAAGGAATGCCCGTCTTCCATCAAGGGCACCTACATGCAGAACTACAAGAACCTGTGGGATCTGTACATCAACAACAGCGCTGTGAATCCTGCGGACCTCGCTGCCGGCGGCTTTGACGCGGCAGACGAATTCGGCAAGGAGCAGGCCGTGTTCTATCAGAACGGTTCCTGGGAGTGGTCCAAGCTCACCGGTGACTACGGCCTTGACAACCTGTCCATGATCCCGTTCTACTGCGGTGTGGACGGCGAAGAGAACGCGGGCCTCAACTGCGGCACCGAGAACTGCTGGGCCGTGAACGCCAAGGCTTCTGAGGAAGAT
>CALAAN010000151.1 GCA_937884915.1 uncultured Oscillibacter sp. | reverse complement strand
AGCGGCAGGTGGCGGTGGCGAAGGTGCCGTTCGGGCGCTACGGGATGCAGGATCTTGGGATGAGCTACCGCGTGATGGAGGGCGAGGGCGTTTTTGCGGGAAAGGGCGCCTACGATGAGTTCAAGAAGCTGGCGTCGGTCTTTTATCAAGGCGGGGCGGGGCTGCTGATCCATCCGGTGTGGCAGGCGTCGCAGGCGTACTTTATGTCATTGGAGCTGGCGCAGCAGCCGCTTGCAAATTACGTGCGCTACCGCTTTGCCTTCTGGGAGACGAGTCCACTCGACACATCGCTCATCCGCGTGAGCGGCGGGAACGGCAATGCGGGCGCGGGGACGAAAACGGCGAGCTCGTACTATATGGTCAGGCGCGGCGATACGCTGTGGGGCATTGCGAATGCGTATGGCGTGACGCTGACGGCGCTTTTGAGCGTGAATCCGCAGATCAAAAATCCCAATAAGATCGCCGTGGGAGAGCGGGTGACGCTGCCGTGATGAAAGGGTATCTGACGACATGCGACGGCGCGCAGTTCGAGCTGCCGACGCTGCTGAGGTGGGAATTTTCCTACACGGGGAGCGTGCCGTGCGACAGCTTTACGCTCAAGTGCGCATATGAGCCCGCGATGGTGGAAACGCTGCGGCGGGCGGTGCGCTTTACGGCGAGAGAGGACGGCGCGGTCGAATTCGCGGGCGTTGTGGACGAGTGCGGCGTGACGTGCGATGAAAAGGGCTTGCAGCTTGAGGTGAGCGGGCGCGGCATGGCGGCGCTGCTGCTCGACAACGAGGCGGAGAGCGTAAGCTATCAGTGGGCGACGATGGAGGAGATCCTAAAAAACCACGTGGCGCCGTACGGCATCGTGTGCACGGGCTACGACGCGGTGACAGCTGCGGCGCGGTACCGCGTAGCGAACGGGTCGAGCCAGTGGAAGGCGCTGAACGATTTTGCATCGCTCCACGGCGGGATCGCGCCGTATTTCGACAAGACGGGCGCGCTGGAGGTGAAGAAAAACCGCAAGGCCGCACGCGTGAGCATCGACGCGAAAACACCGGTGACGGCGCTCGCCTACTGCGACAAGCGCTACGGCGTGATCGCCGAGGCGCTGGTGGTGGACAGTAAGGCGGGCGTGAAGCAGAGTGTGAAAAACGAGGCGTTCTGCGCGCGCGGCGGCACGAGCAGGCGGGTATTTTACGTGCCGGCGCGCAGCGGCACACAGGCGATGCGCTACACGGGGGAGTATCAGATCGCGAAGTCGAAAGAGGGCGCAGAGACGCTGCGCGTGACGATCGCGGGACGGTTTTCCGCCGCGCCGGGGGATATCGCGGCGGTGAGCGGGACGAAGATCGGCATTGCGGGCAATTTTCGCGTGATCGAGTGCGTGCGGCGCTTTGGCGAGAGCGGGGAGGCGTGCGAAGTGACGATGCAGAGGGAGTGAGAGACGATGTGGCTATCGAGAAAGCTGAGCCAGCATGAAATGCAGGACGTGGCCTCGGCACAGGACGGAACGGTGACGGTCGAGGGCGGCGAGCTGGCAGTATTCAGCAGCGGGGAAAAGCGCGAGGTAAAGACCGCCGCGCCCGGCGGCTATGAGTGGCAGCCGAAAAAGGGCGAGGACGTGCTGGTGGTGCGCGGCGGGACCTTTGGCGAGGAGGCCTACGCCGTGGGCACGGTAGGACAGAGCGCGGACGATTTGGCCCCAGGCGAGGTGCGTATCCGCTCGGCCGCGGCGGGGACGGAGATTGTGCTGCGCAACAACGGGCGCATCGACATCAACGGGCTTCTTTTCATCAACGGGATGCCGTATCTGGGAATGGGAGGCTGAGGATGGAGCTGAAGATCAAAGACCGCGACTATGTGGCCGACGGCGCGGGCGGGCTCGTGCGCGTGAGCGGCTGGGACGAGTTACTCGAGCGCGTGCTTTTCAAGCTGAGCGTGCGGCGGGGGAGTTTCGCGCTCGTGCCGGAGCTTGGCAGCAAGCTGCACCTTTTATGGCGGGAAAAGGGCGAGAGCCGCGCGACGGCGGCGAAGCAGTATGTGGCCGAGGCGCTGGCGGATGAAGAGGGCCTGAGCGTGACGGGCGTGGAGCTCGCGGAAAAGGGCGGACTCTTGGAACTGCGCGTGCTGCTGCGCTATGAGGACGAAACAGGCGAAGCGGTCGTGACGATAGGGGGAGAGTGAGAAACATGGAAGAGCTGAACGCGATCTACGAGCGGATGCGAGCGATCTTTGCCGAGGAGGCGGGCTTTGTGCCCAACGACGGCTGCGACGCGATGGTGCGCCTCTACGCGCTGGCGAGCGAGGTGCAGTCGCTGCTGGCGCAGGCGGACTGGGTGCTCGATCAGAGCTTTCCGCAGACGGCGGTGGGACAGTATCTCGACTACCACGCCGAGACGCGGGCGCTGACGCGCCTTCCGGCGGCGAAGGCGACTGGTGTGCTGCGCTTTTCCGCGCCGTCGGCGGCGGTGACGGATTATGAGATCGACGCGGGAAGCGTCGCGATGACGAGCGGCGGCGTGCGCTTTGAGACGACGGAGAAGGCGGTGCTCTTAAAGGGCGAGACCTATGTGGATGTGCCGGCGAGCGCCGTGGAGGCGGGGGCGAGCGGCAACGCCATCGCGGGCGCGATCCATCTGATGTCCGTATATCCGGTGGGCATCACGCAGTGCGTAAATCCCGAGGCGTTTTCCGGCGGCAGCGACGAGGAGAGCGATGAAAAGCTGCGCGAGCGCGTGCTTGAGAGCTATAAGCGCCTGCCGAACGGCGCGAACGCGGCGTTTTACGAGCAGGAGGCGATGAGCTTTCCGAACGTCGCGGCGGCGAAGGCGGTCGGCCGCGCGCGCGGCATCGGCACGGTGGATGTGTACGTTTCGACGCACGCGGGCGCGCCGGAGGAGGAGCTGCTCGGCGAGATCGAGGCGGTCTTACAGAAAAAACGCGAGATCGCGGTGGACGTGGAGGTCAAGGCACCGACGGAGAAGACCGTCAACGTGAGCGCGGAGCTGGCGGCGGAGCAGGGCTGGACGATGCAGGAGATCACCGACGCGGCGACGGCGGCGCTGCAGGCGTACTTCACCGGCGAACGGCTGGGCGAGGCGGTGTATACGGCGAAGCTCGCGAGCATCCTTTACGGCGTGGAGGGCGTGAAGAACTGCCATCTGCTCACGCCGGGCGCGGATGTGAGCGTGAGCGCAACGGAGCTGCCGGTGCTCGGCGCGGTGACAATCACGGAGATCGGGGCGGGTGAGGCATGACGTATTATGATTATCTCTGCCGCCTTTTGGAGCCGATGCGCGTTTACCGCATTGAGCGCGGTACGCTGAGCGGCGGAGAGCTGTACGCGGCGGGCGCGGCGCTGGATGAAGCGGACGGCGCGATGGAATACGCCGAGCAGGAGGGCGTTTTGCAGACGGCGGAGGGCGAGGGACTCGCGCGGCGGGAAAAGCTCTTTTCCCGCTGCCCGGTCAGCGTTTCGACCGCGCTGCGGCGCGAGGCCATCGCGGCGCTCGCGCGCATCAACGCCGACAGCTTCACGCTGGACGCGGTCAACTCGACGCTCAGCGGCTGCGGCATCAGGGCGCTGGCGGAGGAGACGGAGAAAAAGGGAACGGTCAAGGTGTGGTTCCCGAACACCGTGGGCGTGCCGGACGAATTTTCGCAGGTGGAGAGCATCATCCTTGATATCATCCCGTGCCATCTGCTGGTGGAGTTTTATTTCCGGTATCTCACATGGCTTGAGTGTGAAGAGCAGAAATTCACATGGCAGAGCGTGGAGGACGCGCACCACACGTGGGAGAGCTTTGAAAAGGCGGTGCCGGAGGAAGAATGACGGAACAGGAGATCTCGGTCAAGCTGACGGAGACCGAGCAGCGCGCCAGGTCGAACACGCACCGCATCGAAAAGCTGGAACAGCAGCAGAAGGACCTGAATAAGCTGGTAACGGCGGTGGAGGTGCTCGCCTCGCGCGAAAAGGGCGTGGAATCGGACGTCAAGGAGATCAAGGCGGACGTGAAGACCATCACGCAGAAGGGCGGAAAGCGCTGGGACGCGATGATCGACCGCGTGCTGTATGTGCTCATCGGGGCGGCAATCTCCCTGCTGATGACAGGGGGGAGCTTATGAAAAGGAAACGCACGAGCTTTTCCAAGCTGTTGCTGCTGCTCGAAAGCGCGATCGTGCTCTATACGACGTATCAGGGCTTCGGGATCGCGAAGCTCGCGATCGAGCTGGGCTTTATGGGCACGCTCCCGTGGATCGCGACGATGGTGACGGCGGCGTGGGGCGCTTACGGCACGAGCGCCGCGTGCTATTATGCCAAGGCGAAGGCGGAAAATACCGCCGGCGGCGTGACGTATGAAACGGTGTGCCGCGGGCAGGACTGCGAGGGGTGAGAGAGCATGGAGCTTTTGAAAAAGAGACTGGCGAATCTTCTGAGCGTGAAGAGCATCGTGACGCTGTGCCTGACGATCACGTTCTGCGTGCTGACGGTGCAGGCGAAGGTGACGCAGGAGTTCAACACGGTGTATCTTATGGTGATCGCGTTTTATTTCGGCACGCAGAACGGTAAAAACGCGCAGGAGGAAATGTAAATGCGCCACAGCAGGAGCATTGGCGACCTGCGCGCGGACGTGGCCGAAAACTGCCGGACGCTGCTTTCGCTCGCCGGGCGCGAGGGACTGCGCGTTTTGGTGACGGAGACGGTGCGCGACGCAGAGTATCAGCGGATGCTCGCCGAAAAGGGCTATGCGGCCAAGGGGGCGGTGACGCCGTCGTTCCACGCGGACCATGCAGGATTGGCCTTTGACGTGTGCAAAAATGAGGCGGGGCATGAGTATGACGATCCCGCGTTTTTTGAGCGGGTCGGGAAGATCGGGAAAATGCTCGGATTTTCCTGGGGCGGGGACTGGAAGAGCTTTCCCGACCGGCCGCATTTTCAGTGGGACGCGGGCGGCGCGTACACGAGCGCGATGATCCGTGCGAAGCGCTATCCGCCGCCCATGCCGCGCTATGAGGAGGAAGAGATGACGCAGCAGCAGTTTGACGCGATGATGGAAAACTACCTGAAAAGACTGGCACAGCAGACGCCGGCGAGTTGGAGCGCGGAAGCGCGCGCCTGGGCGGAGAAAAACGGCCTGATCGCGGGCGACGAGGCGGGAAATAAGCAGTACCGCAGCTTTTTGACGCGCGAGCAGATGGCTGTGCTGATGCAGCGCTATGATGCGATGCAGCGCGGCAAGTGACGGGAAAATAGGCGAAAGCGCCGGAGGGGAGACCCTCCGGCGCTTTTTTGCGCTGTCGCAACAGAAAACGTGCAGGAAATCTTGCAAATTACACGCTTTGCACAAAAAGAATGTGAAACGTCTCCACGGAAACGACAAAAAGCGCCACTAAAATTTGTTCAGTTTTTTTTCGCTTTCTGAACGGGTTTTCATTGATTTTGCGAGGAAGTTCCACTATAATTTACACTGAAGCCTGTATGAGCATCTTTCGAAGAATTTTTGACGGAATCCATGCAAGCAGAGAGGGCTCTTCGGCGATAAAAATGTTTATCAAAATCAGGGAGGGTTTTATCTTGAATAAGGTCATGTCACTGCACGATGCCGTTGCAAAGTACGTCGAGAATGGCGATACTCTTGCGATCGGCGGTTTCACCACCAACCGTAAGCCGTACGCTACGGTTAGTGAGATCCTGCGTCAGGGTCAGAAGGACTTCATCGTTTATGCCGGCCCCGGCGGCGGCGAAGTCGATATGCTTATCGGCGAGGGCCGCGTGGCTGCTTACATCAACTGCTACACCGCAAACTCCGGCTACACCAACGTTTCCCGCCGCTTCCGCGCGTTTATCGAGCAGGGCAAGCTCACGTATGAGGATTATTCTCAGGACGTGCTCATGCTCATGCTGCACGCCTCTTCTCTCGGTCTTCCGTTCCTGCCGGTGCGCCTGATGCAGGGCAGCGGCCTGATGAAGTTCTGGGGCATCAGCGAGGAAAAGCGCAAGACCATGCCCAAGATCGAGGACCTCAAGTGCGCCGAGATCGAGAACCCGATGGTGCCGGGGCAGAAGGTCGTGGCCGTGCCCGTTCCCAAGATCGACACCGCCATCATCCATGTCCAGCAGGCCTCTCCGGACGGCACCTGCATCATCATGGGCGATGAGTTCCACG
>CALAAN010000150.1 GCA_937884915.1 uncultured Oscillibacter sp. | reverse complement strand
ATGAACAACGCCAAGTGGACCTGGTTCGCCATCGGCTATCAGTGCGGCTTTGCCTATCTGATCGCCCTGATGATCAACCAGTTCGGCAACGCCTTCACCGGCAGCCTGAACGTCATCGGCCTGATTGCAGCCATCGCGGCGCTCGCCTTGATCATCTATATGCTCTTCAAGCCCTACAAGGAAGCGACCAAGCTGAGCGACAAGCACTGATCCCTAACCTCGATACCCTGCGAAAGGAGTGAATTTCCATGTTGAACTGGGTTACCGCAAACCTGTCGACGATCATCGTCTCTGCTATCCTGCTTGCCATAATCATTGCTATCTCCACCTATCTTATCCGGCAGAGAAAGAGGGGAAGAAACTCCTGTGGCTGTAACTGTGCACACTGCGCTATGCACGGCGCCTGTCACAGTAAGCAGCATTAAATAGCACAGGAGACGCGGGACTTATCCACCCGCGTCTCCTGCGCCGTATGAAAGGAAATGATCTTAACATGTACGAAACCAAAGTGAAGATCGACGGCATGATGTGCGGCATGTGCGAATCGCACATCAACGACGCCATCCGCAACGCGTTCTCCGTGAAGAAGGTCTCCGCCTCCCACTCCAAGGGCGAAGCGGATATCATCAGCGAAGAGCCCATCGACGAGGCAAAGCTGCGCGAGGCCATCACCAAGACCGGCTACGACTTCGTCTCCATGACGAGCAAGCCGTATGAAAAGCACGGCCTGTTCAGCTTCCTCAAGAAGTAAAAAGGAAAAATGAAAGGCACGGCTTTTGCCGTGCCTTTTCTTGATTCAGCTCTGCGCCTCGGCGCGCTTTCTGCGGTGGGGGCTTTTCAAAAAGTCGACGAGCTTCTGCTCCATGCGGGAGAGCTGCTGCGACTTGAGCATGATGAGGTAGATCGTGCGCTTGAGCGCATTCTTGTCCATCTCAAAGGCGAGCAGCGTGCCGTTTTGGACCTCCTGCTCCACGGCGAGTGCCGAGAGCACGGCGACGCCCACGCCGCCGGAGACCATCTGCTTGATGGCCTCGGGATCGTCCACGCGCGCGACAATGCGCAGCATATCGTGGGAGAGGCCGAGCGTGCGCAGATAGTTTTGCAGGCTCGTGTCCGTGCCGGAGCCCTCCTCACGCGAAACGAACGGCTCTTCGAGCAGCAGCTCGCGGCCATAGACACCGCGCTCTCTGAGCGCGCGGTAGTGCTCATTGTTCGGCGCGGCGAGCACGAGCTTGTCGTCATAGAGGGGGAAGTAGTCGACATTTTCCGGCTCGCTGACCGCGCCGACGAAGCCGACGGCGATCTGACCGGATTTGAGCATCTGGTGCACCTGTTCGCTGTCGCCGCGGCGCAGAGAGTAGCGGAACTCCGGCTCGCGTTTCAAAAACGCGGCGAGGTAGCCCGGCACTAGATACTGCCCCGGCACGGTAGACGCGCCGAGCGCGACCGCGGAAGTGCTGTCCGCGTCAGAAAACAGCGTGCGCAGCGCAGTGCAGTCATTCAGAATACGCCTTGCGATGGGGTAGACCTGCTCGCCCTCCTTCGTCAGACGCACATGGCGGCGGTTGGAGCGCACGAACAGCTCCTTGCCGAGCGCCTGCTCCAAAAGAGAAATGTGCGCGCTCACGGTGGACTGGTTGAAAAACAGCTCCTCCGCCGCGCGGGTAAAGCCGCCGTATTCCACAACGGCGACGAAGATCTCAAGCTGTTTGAGGCTGATGTCGTTCATAAGATGGCTTCCCTCCTGGATGTCGTTCTACTTTGAAAAGAATAATACAATGACAGAGAAAAAGCAAGATGTTTCATCAGCTTTTTCGATGAAAAACCATTTTTGACTGAGAACGGACAATCAGTTGTGCGCTCTTGCAATTTGTGGGGGAGTTTGGTATCATGACAGGCAGACTGAAAGAAAAAACGGCGGTGATGACAAGATGAAAACAGCGCTTGTGACGGACGGCAAATACCGCTCGTCCATCGCGGCGGTGCGCGCGCTGCACCGCGCGGGCTACCGTGTGGTCGTGACGCAGACAAGGACGGATGTGAAGAGCGCACCCGCGGTGTCGGTGTCGAAGTCCTGCGACGCCTTCCGCTGGATCGACGGCGCGTGCGCGGACGCGGACTACGCCGAAAAGCTGCTGAGCGTGCTCAAAGAGTACGAGCATCCGGTGCTGTTCTGCGTCGGCGCGGTGACGCTCAACACTGTCGCCGCCCGTCGGGAGGAATTTGCCGCGCTGGCG
>CALAAN010000149.1 GCA_937884915.1 uncultured Oscillibacter sp. | reverse complement strand
TTTCCCCGCGCCCACAGGGCGCGTCCCCCCTTTTTGAGGGCTACAAAAAAGGGGGCATCTCTTCGAGATACCCCCTTTTATCATCCTGACAGGGTTTGGAGCAAGGGGTTCCAGCTCCCCTTTCGAGCTCTTAGAGCGCCTTTAAGAGGCCGGTCTCTTCGTTGAACTCGTTGATGAGCTCATCGAGCTCCTTGGCCTGCGCGTGGACGGCGTCCCACGTGCCCTTGGTGTCGTACCAGAGGGCGTTGAGATCCTTGACGTCGCGCGCCTGCTGCTCAACCCAGGTGTAGTACTTGAGGTTGTGGATGCGCTTGCGGTCGTTGTACGTCAGCTCCATCATGCTGTCGGTCTTGAGGCCGAGCATGTGCAGGTTGTGGTCGAGGCGGGCTTCCTCTTCGCTGTAAGCGCCGTGCATCTCGTTGAGCTCCTCGATGCGGCTGCCGTACATGACGGCGGAGTCGGTCAGGACGGTGCAGACAACATCGTCCTCGGTCAGCTCATAGTACTTGGCCATCTTGATGCAGCACAGCACGTTCGCGATGCCGGAGATGCCGAGCCAGGTGAGCTTTTCGATGAGCTCGTCGGAGAGCTTGAGCTCTTCTTTGAGGTACTTCTTGCCCTCTGCCGTGTTAAAGAGGCGCAGCAGGCGCTGGGAGTCCTCGTCGTCGATGGCGATAGCCATGTCGGTGTTCTTCACGTTATGGATCCAGGGAATGTGCTTGTCGCCGATGCCCTCGATGCGGTGGGCGCCGAAGCCGTTATTCAGGATCGTCGGGCACTGGAGCGCTTCGCCCACGCCGAGCTTCATGCCGGGATAACGCTCCTTGAGAAGGTCGCCCGCCGACATCGTACCGGCGGAACCGGAGGTGAAGCACGCGCCCGCAAGACGCTGGCCCGGCTTCTTCACGGCCTCGAACAGGTCGGCGAGAGCATAACCCGTGACATTGTAGTGCCACAGCGGGTTGCCCATCTCTTCAAACTGGTTGAAGATCATCATGCTGGGATCCTTCTTGAGCTCCCAGGTCTTATCGAAAATCTCCTTGACGTTGGATTCGCAGCCAGGCGTCGCGATGACCTGACCGGCGATCTTGCTCAGCCAGTCAAAGCGCTCCTTGCTCATCTCAGCGGGAAGAATGGCGACGGAGTCGACGGCGAGAAGCTTACTGTTGAATGCGCCGCCGCGACAGTAGTTACCGGTGGAGGGCCACACGGCGTGATGATACGTCGCGTCGAACTGGCCGGTGACGAGGCGCGGGGCGAGGCAGCCGAACGAAGCGCCGACCTTGTGGCAGCCCGTGGGGAACCACTTGCCCGCCATGGCGAGGATGCGGCAGGGAACGCCGGAGAGCTCGGGCGGAATTTCGACATAGTTCGGCACAGCCTGATAGAGGCCGCCGGTCTCCTTGGCCTCGTTCTTCCACGTGATGCGGAAGAGGTTCAGCGGGTTGACGTCCCAAAGGCCGACGGTCTTGAGCTTTTCCTGGATCTTCTCGGGGATGGTCTCAGGATGCTGCATCTGCGCGATGGTCGGGATGATGACATTGTTTTCCTTGGCCTTCTCAATGTTGTGCTGCAGGCCGGTCTTGTTGATGGTCAAATCGATCTTGCCCATGGTTCACTTCTCCTCCTGTTGTTTATCAATATAAGAATATAGTGTATATTTGGATATTCCGAAGTATTTTGCGATCTTGTCGCCGGACTTTGTGATGAGGAACGCCCCGCTCTGGCTCAAAAAGCCGATGGCGCGCATCTTGTCCTCCTTGTTCATCAGGGCGACGGGCTTGCCGACGAGAGCGACGGACTGGGCGATGAGCTCATCCAGAAGGTCGTTGACGTTTACGATCTTTTCCGGCTCGCCCTGCGTCTCATCCTTCGTGTCGATCAGCTCATGCACCGCATCCTCGACCATCAAAAGCGAGGAAATGTCGTAATTGATGCCGAGGATCGCGGCGACCTTGCCGTTCCTGCCGCGGATGTACATGGTGGAAGACTTCAGAATCTTCCCGTCCGGCGTTTTGGTGAGGTAGCTCAAGTGGTCGCTCGGCTGCGCGTCGGCCTGACGCACCTGCTCCAAAACAACGTGCGACGCGCCGTCGCCCACCTTGCGGCCCGTGACGTGGCCGTTCTCGATGGCAACGATGGAATGCTCGGGGTGCTTGGCGCCCACATCGTGGATCACCACTTCGCAGCGGCTGCCAAAGGTCGCGGCGATGCCCTTTGCGACCTGCTCCAGGGTTTTCAGCGTTGCGGCTTCTATGGTCTATCCCTCCTCCGATTGCCGATCCTCTCATTTTGCTGTGCAAATTGCACAGCTTTCCATTGGAACCAGCATGTCCTTTCATCCCTATAATACCATAAATTGATCGAATTGCAATCATTTTCTTAAAATAATTTTGAAAAGCAAATTTTTTGTTTGACAACTGCCGTTCTTATGCTATGATAAGGACAGTGTAACAGAAAATTAACCCCGATCAACAAAAAAACTATTACTTTTAACGGAGGTTTTACCATGGATTTTGAAGCCATCAAAAAAGCCGCACAGGCCTACGGCCCCGATATGACCCGCTTTCTGCGTGATATGATCGCCATCCCCAGCGAGAGCTGCGAGGAAAAGGGCGTCGCCCATCGCATCGCCGAAGAGATGAAGAAGCTCGGCTACGATAAGGTCGAATTCGACGCGCTCGGCAACGTCATTGGCTGGATGGGCTCGGGCGACAAGATCATCGCCATCGACTCCCACATCGACACCGTCGGCATCGGCAACCGCGACAACTGGGAAGCCGACCCCTATCAGGGCTACGAGACCGACGATATCATCTACGGCCGCGGCGCTTCCGATCAGGAAGGCGGCATGGCAGCGGCAGCCTACGGCACGAAGATCATGAAGGACCTCGGCCTCATTCCCGAGGGCTACAAGATCATGGTCGTCGGCTCCGTGCAGGAGGAGGACTGCGACGGCATGTGCTGGCAGTCCATCGTCAACGAGTACTTCAAGGGGCCCGAGGACGCGAGAAAACAGATTGAATTCGTCATCTCCACCGAGCCGACCGACGGCGGCATTTACCGCGGTCACCGCGGCCGCATGGAGATCCGCGTCGACATGCACGGCGTCTCCTGCCACGGCTCCGCGCCCGAGCGCGGTGACAACGCCATCCACAAGATGGCCGAGGTCATCCTGAACGTGCGCGACCTGAACGAGAACGACGCAGCCGACGACAAAGAGATCAAGGGCCTTGTCAAGATGCTCGATCCGAAGTATAATCCCGAGCACTGGGAGGATGCGCGCTTCCTTGGCCGCGGCACCTGCACCACGAGCCAGATCTTCTTCACCTCTCCCTCCCGCTGCGCTGTCGCCGACAGCTGCTCGATCTCCATCGACCGCCGCATGACCGCGGGCGAGACCTATCAGTCCTGTCTGAAGGAGATCGAAGACCTGCCCGCGTGCAAGAAGTACGCCAAGGATATCAAGGTCTCCATGTACATGTACGACCGTCCGTCCTGGACCGGCCACGTCTACGAGACTGAGGCCTTCTTCCCCACCTGGATCAACAAGGAAACCGCCCCCCACGTGCAGGCGCTCGTCGACGCGCACCACGCTCTCTGGGGCACCGAGCGCATCGGCGCGGATGAAAAGGCCATGTCCACGCGCACCGGCCGTCCCCTGACCGACAAGTGGACGTTCTCGACGAACGGCGTGTCCATTCAGGGCCGCTACGGCATCCCCTGCGTCGGCTTCGGCCCCGGCGCCGAGTCTCAGGCCCACGCGCCCAACGAGATCACCTGGAAGCAGGACCTCGTCACCTGCGCGGCGCTGTACGCGGCTGTCCCCGGCCTCTACAAGCCCGAGAACAAGGACGGCTCTGCGACCTCTTTCCGTCAGGAGCTGACGGGTAATAATATCAAATAACTACTTCAAAAACCCGCTCGCGCGTTTTTGAGAGGGTTTTCAGCGCGCGGTGCTCACCGCGCCGCGCACTGAAAAGTGTTCCTGCGGACGCGCATGTCGTCCTCCGGAACAGATCAAGATCATTTGCGCCGTGCTCGGCGCAAATATTTCAAACGATTTTTACCATACTACAAGATAAAGGAGAAAATCACCCATGAGCAAAACTGTTGAACTGGCGCGCCACCTTGAGACGCTGCACATCAATAACATGTACAAGACCGACTTCTACTGGACCTGGGACAAGACCGACGAGGAGATTGACGCGGTCTTCACTGTGGCCGACGCGCTGCGCGACCTGCGTGAGCGCAACAAGAACACGAAGGTCTTCAACTCTGGTCTCGGCATTTCGATCTTCCGCGACAACTCCACCCGCACGCGCTTCTCGTTCGCGTCCGCGTGCAACCTGCTCGGCTTAGAGGAGCAGGTGCTCGATGAAAAGAAGTCCCAGATCGCCCACGGCGAGACCGTGCGCGAGACGGCGAACATGGTCTCGTTCATGGCCGACGTCATCGGCATCCGCGACGATATGTTCATCGGCGAGGGCCACAAGTATCAGAAGACTTTCATGGACGCTCTTGAAGAGGGCTACCGTGACGGCATCCTCGAGCAGCGCCCGACGCTCGTGAACCTCCAGTGTGACGTCGACCACCCGACGCAGTGCATGGCCGATATGCTCCACATCATCCACTACTTCGGCGGCGTGGAGAACCTCAAGGGAAAGAAGGTCGCCATGACCTGGGCCTATTCCCCGAGCTACGGCAAGCCCCTCTCCGTCCCGCAGGGCGTCATCGGCCTGTTCACCCGTTTCGGCATGGATGTCACGCTCGCCCATCCCGAGGGCTACGAGGTCATGCCCGAGGTCGAGGAGATCGCCAAGAAGAACGCGGCGGCCACCGGCGGCAGCTTCAAAAAGTGCAGCGACATGAAGGAAGCCTTCAAGGACGCCGATATCGTCTATCCCAAGTCCTGGGCGCCGTTCAAGGCCATGGAGGAGCGCACGAAACTCTATCAGGCCGGCGACAAGGACGGCATCGACGCGCTTGAAAAGAAGCTCCTTGCGCAGAACGCCGAGCACAAGGACTGGGCCTGCACCGAAGAGATGATGAAGCTCACCAAGGACGGCAAGGCGCTCTACCTCCACTGCCTGCCCGCTGATATCACCGGTCTTTCCTGCCCCGAGGGCGAGGTCGACAACAGCGTGTTCGACCGCTACATCGTGCCCCTGTACAAGCAGGCGTCCTACAAGCCGTATATCATCGCCGCGATGATGTTCCTCGCGCAGGTCAAGGACCCCGTCCGCGCGCTGATGGAGATGGACAAGTCCGGCGAAGAGCGCAAGATGTTCTAAAATCGCGCATTTCATTTGTAAAAAAGCGGTTTTTCCGCTTTTGAGAGAAGAGAGTTTTCAAAAAACAAGGAGAGATTAGTAACATGAGCAAGAGAATCGTTATCGCCCTGGGCGGCAACGCGCTGGGCAACACCCCCTATGAGCAGCTCGCACTCGTCACCGAAACCGCAAAGCCCATCGTCGACCTCATCGCGCAGGGCAACGAGGTCATCATCGCCCACGGCAACGGCCCGCAGGTCGGCATGATCAACCTCGGCATGGCCACCGCCGCCGAAGCCGGTGCCATCA
>CALAAN010000148.1 GCA_937884915.1 uncultured Oscillibacter sp. | reverse complement strand
CCATTGAAAAGACACTGTTTTTTGATTGTTAGAGATCAGAAAACAGTGTTGTTTTTTTGCGCTTTACGAACGGCTTTCCTAACAAAGATTGTCCCTCCCTTGTTTTGCTTGCGTCAGAATGCAAGGCTGTTTCAAAAAACTTTTCAAATGTGAAACATTTCCGCAGTCTGAATGATATGATAGGTGAAAGGCTTTTCAAGGAGAATCCCATGCTGACAGAAGAACAGTTTGCGTATCTTGCAAAAAAGTATATGGACACGGTGTTCCGTCTGGCGCTCCACTACACCAAAAGCCGCTCGGAATCGGACGACATCACGCAGGAGGTGCTGCTTAAGCTCTATCGCGCAGACAAGCCGTTCGAGAGCGAGGACCACGTCAGGCACTGGCTCATCCGCGTCACGGTCAATGAGTGCAAGCGGACGTTCCGCTCTCCGTGGAAGCGGACGGAGCCGATCGGCGACTACGCCGAACAGCTTGCGTTCAAAACGCCGGAGCACAGCGAGCTCTTTCATGCCGTGATGGCGCTGCCGCAGAAATACCGCGTGCCGATCTTTCTGCACTATTACGAGGGTTACTCCTGCGAGGAGATCTCCCAATTCCTCGGCATTCCCAACGCGACCGTCCGCACCCGATTGCGGCGCGGGCGGGAACAGCTCAAGACCGATCTTCAGGAGGCGAACAACGATGTTTGACGAAAAACTTTATCAGGAGACGATCTCCACGCTCCACGCCTCCGAAGACACACTTTCGGAGGTAATAAACATGACGTACAAGAAGAAAAGAAGAGGCGGACTGCGCACGGCGGCAGTGCTTGCGGCGGTCATCGCAGCCCTGTGCTGCACGGCGGCAGCCGCGGCGGCGCGGTGCTGCGCATCGAGCAGGTCATCGCCGACCGCTATTGCGCGGCGATCCTCATCGACTTCACTGCGCCGGAGGGGACGGTGCTGGACCAGGACTACTACGCGTTCGATGAGACCGTGTCCGCGACGTCCAAGGATGGAGTGACAATGCAGACCTGGGGCGTTGGCTGGGAGGTATTACCGGGCAACGCGGAGGATGAGACGGGCCGCCATGCCGCGATCCTGATGACGATCCAGTCTCTGAACGGAGAATTCAACTTCCTCGGCGCGGAGGTGGAGCTTGCGCTTGATGGCCTGTATCGGGACAACCTGAGGCGGGAGCTCGTCGTCCCGGGCCGCTGGAACTGCACACTCACTCTGCCGGAGACCGATCCGGGACGCCTGTGCACGGTGAACGAGCCGATCGGGATCGAGGGAAAGAACGCCGTGCTGACGACGGTCTATGTCTCGCCGCTCTCATTGACCTGCGAGATCAGGCAGGGAACGGATGATCTGAAAGAAACCATTGAGGCCATCTATAGTGACGACGGGAAAGAGAGCATCGCTCCCGAGGTGACGCTGCAAAGCGGCGAAACAGTCGGCGCGGCGGAAAGGATCTTCCTTATGACGAATTATCTTGATAAGCGCGGACGCTATTGCTTCCGGATGGATGAAATCCTTGATCCGGAAACGGTGAGCAGCGTTACCGTCTTCGGAGAGATGTTCTCCATCGAATGACGGGACGACAAAGCATATTTATGTAAAAAAGGGGCCTCTGCTTTAATGCAGAGGGCCTTTTTTTCCTGTTTTCATCGCAGCGCGTCTTTCATGTTCTTCACATACGCGCCGATGTGCTCGGGCGCGTCCTTGCCGTACTGGGCGAGGAGCTTGACGATGGCGGAGCCGACGATCGCGCCGTCAGAGAGATCGGCCATCTTCTTCGCCCGCTCGGGCGTGGAGATTCCAAAGCCGATGGCGCAGGGGATGTCCGTGCTCTCGCGCACAAGGGAGACGATGGAGGCGAGGTCGGTCTTGATCTCGCTGCGCTCGCCCGTGACGCCAAGCGACGAGACGATATAGAGGAAGCCCTCGGCCTCGCGCGCGATCATCGCGATGCGGTTCTCCGACGTCGGTGCGATGAGGGAGACGAAGTCGACGCCGTACTTGCGGCACGCGGGGAGAAATTCTTCCTTTTCCTCATACGGTACGTCCGGCAGGATGAGCCCGTCGATGCCGGCGTCGCGGCAGTTGGACAAAAAGCGCTCCGTGCCGTAGGAAAAGACGACATTCGCATAGGTCATAAAAACCATGGGGATCGTCACGTCGCGCCGCAGCTCGCGCACGAGATCGAAGATCTTGTCGGTCGTCACGCCGCTTTGCAGGGCGCGCAGGTTGGCGGCCTGAATGACGGGCCCCTCCGCCGTGGGGTCGGAGAAGGGAATGCCGAGCTCGATGAGGTCGGCACCGTTTTGCGCGGCGGCGCGGACGGCGGCCGCAGTCGTCTCGAGGTCAGGGTCGCCGCAGGTCAGAAAGGCGATGAACGCCTTGCCGTGGTCAAATGCTCTTGCAAGGTTACTCATGCAGATCCTCCCCTCTGTAACGGGCGATGGCGGCGCAGTCCTTGTCGCCGCGGCCGGAGATCGTGACGACGAGAAGCTGATCGCTCCCCATCGCGGGCGCGAGCTTTCGCGCGTAGGCGACGGCATGGGCCGACTCGATGGCGGGGATGATGCCCTCCGTGCGGGCGAGGTATTCAAACGCCTGCACGGCCTCCTCATCGGTGATGGCGACGTATTCCGCGCGGCCAATGTCGTGCAGGTACGCGTGCTCGGGGCCGACGCCGGGGTAGTCGAGACCGGCAGAGATGGAGTACACCGGCGCGATCTGGCCGTACTCGTCCTGGCAGAAGTAGGACTTCATGCCGTGGAAGATGCCGAGCCTGCCGGCCGAGATGGTTGCGGCGGTCTCGTGCGTGTCGATGCCGCGGCCCGCGGCCTCGACGCCGATGAGGCGCACGGCGGGGTCATTGATGAAGTGGTAAAAGCTGCCGATGGCGTTCGAGCCGCCGCCGACGCACGCGATCACGGCGTCGGGCAGACGACCTTCCTTTTCCATGAGCTGCTGCTTGATCTCGCTTGAGATGACGGACTGGAAGTCGCGCACGATGGTGGGGAAGGGGTGCGGCCCCATCACAGAGCCGAGGCAGTAGTGTGTGTCGCTGATGCGCGTCGTCCACTCGCGCATGGCCTCGGACACGGCGTCCTTGAGCGTGGCGGTGCCGGAGGTGACGGGCACGACCGTCGCGCCGAGAAGGCGCATGCGGTAGACGTTCAGCGCCTGGCGGATGGTGTCCTCCTTGCCCATGAAGACGACGCACTCCATGCCCATGAGCGCCGCAGCGGTGGCGGTCGCCACGCCGTGCTGGCCTGCGCCAGTCTCGGCGATCAGGCGCGTTTTGCCCATTTTTTTCGCGAGCAGCGCCTGACCGAGCACGTTGTTGATCTTGTGTGCGCCGGTGTGATTCAAGTCCTCGCGCTTTAAGTAGATTTTCGCGCCGCCGAGGTCACGCGTCATCTTTTCGGCGTAGTAGAGGCGCGAGGGACGGCCTGCGTAGTCGTTCAGTAGCTGCGTGAGCTCATTTTGGAAGTCGAGGTCGGCCTTGTAGTGGTTGTAGGCCTCCTCAAGCTCGATGATGGCATTCATCAGCGTTTCGGGGACGAACTGTCCGCCGTGCACGCCGAAGCGTCCGTTCGGATTCGACATGCCTTAGCCCTCCCTGCGCGCGGCGGCGACGAATGCCGCCATTTTGGCCTCGTCCTTGACGCCGTCCGTCTCGATGCCGGAGCTCACGTCCACGCCGTAGGGGTGCAGCGCAGCGATGGCGTCCGCGACGTTGTCGGGGTCGAGCCCGCCGGCGAGGAAATAGGGCCGCTGCACGCTTCGGACAAGGCTCCAATCAAACGTCTGGCCCGTGCCCGCGCCGGAGTCAAGCAGCACAAGATCGGCGGTGCAGGCCCCGATGACGGGAAGGTCGGCTTCGCTTTTCACCTTGAACGCGCGGAAGATGGGCTTGCCCGTCAGCGCGCGCAGGCGCGCGATGTAGTCGTCGTCCTCGCTGCCGTGGAGCTGCGCGACGTTGATGACGCCGCGATTCAGCAGTTCTGCCACGGCCTCGACTGGCTCATTGACGAACACGCCAGCGGCCAGAATGCCGGGGGCGAGCAGCGATTTGAGGTGTTCCGCCTGCTCGGGGGAGACATAGCGCTTGCTCTTTTTGGCAAAGACGAAGCCGACGAGGTCGGGCCTCAACTTGTTGACGGCGGCGATGTCGCTCTCACGCGACAGGCCGCAGAGTTTTACCTTGGTCATAAGTTACCTCTCAATTCTGCGAGCCGCCTGGCCTTGTCGGGGGCCCGCATCAGTGTTTCGCCGATCAGTACCGCGTCGGCGCCGATCGAGCGGAGTGCGGCGACGTCCTGCGCGCTCTGCACGCCGGACTCAGCCACGTAGACCGTCTCCGGCGGGATGAGATCGCGCAGCCGCGCGGCGTTGGAAAAGTCGACGGAAAAATCTTTCAGATTGCGGTTGTTGACGCCGATGATCTTCGCGCCCGCCGCGACGGCGGAGCGAATTTCGTCCGCGTCGTGCGTCTCCACGAGCGCGGAGAGGCCGAGTTCGTCGCAGACGGCGAGGTATTGCGCGAGCGTCTTCGTGTCCAGCAGCGCGCAGATGAGCAGCACGCAGTCCGCGCCCATCAGGCGGGACTGATAGAGCTGATAGTCGTTGACGGTGAAGTCCTTGCGCAGCATCGGCGTCGAGACGGCGGCGCGAATTTCGCGGAAAATGTCGTCCGAGCCCAAAAACCACTTGGGCTCCGTCAGGCACGAGATGCAGTCCGCACTGGCGGCCTCGTAATCGCGCGCGATGTCGAGATAGGGGAAGTGCTTCGCAATGACACCCTTGGAGGGCGAGGCCTTTTTTACCTCGCAGATGAAGGAAAGATCATCTTTTTTGAGCGCGTCGTAAAAGCGCACGCCGTTCGCGCGGCCTTTTTCGCGGCACATCGCCTGTAAGATATCAAGGCTCATGTTCTCGCTGTCCGACAGCACGCGCTCGCGGGCGTGAGCGGCCAGCTCGTCGAGAATGCTCATGCGTTTGCCTCCGCGCGGTTGCTGACGGCGATGAAGCGCTCGAGCGTTTCAAGCGCCTTGCCGGAGTCGATGAGCTCAGCGGCGAGCGCGATGCCGTCCTTCATGCTCTCGGCCTTGCCGCCGATATAGAGCGCCGCGCCCGCGTTCATCAGGACCGCATTGCGCTTGTGGCCCTTTTCGCCCGACAGGATCGCGCGGGTGATGGCGGCGTTTTCCTCCGGTGCGCCGCCCTTGAGGTCGTCCTTGGTGCAGCGCGCAAAGCCGAAGTCCTCGGGCGTGATGACATAGCTCTTGTACCAGCCGTCGCGGATCTCGCACACGCTCGTCGGCGCGCTGAGAGAAATCTCATCGAGCTTGTCCTGCCCGTAGACGACCATGCCGCGCTTGACGCCGAGGCTCACGAGCACGCGCGCGAGCGGCTCGACAAGGTACTCGTCGTACACGCCGAGCAGCTGCATCTTCGGTGAGCCGGGGTTCGTCAGCGGCCCCAGAATGTTGAACACCGTGCGGAAGCCCAGCTCCTTGCGGATCGCGCCGACGTATTTCATCGAGCTGTGGTACTTCTGCGCAAAGAAGAAGCACATGCCGACCTCTTTTAAGAGCGTCACGCACTGCTCAGGGCTCTGCTGGATGTTGACGCCGAGCGCTTCGAGACAGTCTGCCGTGCCGCACTGGGACGAGGCGGCGCGGTTGCCGTGCTTGGCGACCTTCATGCCGCCCGCCGCCGCGACAAGGGCGGAGGTGGTGGAAATGTTGAAGCTGTGGGCGTTGTCGCCGCCGGTGCCGACGATCTCGAAGATGTCCATGCCGGTGTCGACCTTTGTGGCGTGGTCGCGCATGGCGGCGGCGCAGCCTGCGATCTCGTCGGTCGTTTCGGCGCGGGCGCTCTTGGTCGAGAGGGCTGCGAGAAACGCGGCGTTCTGGGTGGGGGTGGTCTCGCCGCTCATGATCTCATTCATCACGGCGTAGGCTTCGTCATAACTGAGATCGCCCTTGTTGACGATCTTCACGATGGCTTCTTTGATCATGGTTTCAATTCTCCTTCAAAAAGTTTTCAAGCATGGTTTTGCCGTTCGGCGTCATAATGGATTCGGGATGGAACTGCACCCCGTAGATGGGATAGTCCTTGTGCTGCACGGCCATGATCTCGCCGTCATCTGTGACGGCGGTAACCTGTAGGCAGTCCGGCATGGTGGCAGCGTCGGCCGCGAGGGAGTGGTAGCGCGCAACGGGCGCGGTCTCGGGGCAGTTTTGAAAGAGCTGCGAGCTCGTGTCAAAGCGGACGAGTGACTGCTTGCCGTGCATCAGCTTTTTGGCGTAAGTCACCGTCGCGCCAAAGGCCGCGCAGATGGCCTGATGCCCGAGGCATACGCCGAGCGTCGGGATGCGGGGCGAGAGAACCTTCACAACGTCGATGAGCACGCCCGCATCCTCAGGCCGCCCAGGGCCGGGGGAGAGAATGATGCGCGCGGGATGCAGCGCATCAATCTCCTCGATACTCAGCTCATCGTTGCGGATGACGCGGATGTCGGAGTCGATCGCGCCGACGAGCTGGTAGAGGTTATAGGAAAAGCTGTCATAATTGTCGATCAACAGGATCATAGGTCTTCCTCCTGCGCAAGCGTCAAGGCGCTTAAAACGGCTTTGGCCTTGTTGATGCATTCCTGATACTCCGTTTCGGGGACGGAGTCGGCCACGATGCCCGCGCCGCTGCGGACGAACACGCGCCCGTTTTTCTTGTAGGCGATGCGGATGGCGATGCAGGTGTCCATGTTGCCGGTAAAGTCGATGTAGCCGATGGCCCCGCCATAGATGCCGCGCTTGTTGTTCTCAAGCTCGCCGATGAGCTGGCAGGCGCGGATCTTCGGCGCGCCGGAGAGCGTTCCGGCGGGGAGCACGGCCTCGATGGCGTCGAACGCATCGCGGTCATCGCGAATTTCGCCGCGCACAGTGGAGCCGATGTGCATCACGTGGGAGTAGCGCTCGATGGAGTGCAGCTTTTCGACCTGCACCGTGCCGAATTTGCTGACCTTGCCGAGGTCGTTGCGGCCGAGGTCAACGAGCATGTTGTGCTCGGCGAGCTCCTTTTCGTCGCGCAGCAGGCTTTCTTCAAGCGCTTTGTCCTCCTCGTCCGTTTTGCCGCGCGGGCGGGTTCCTGCGAGGGGAAAGGTGTGCAGCACGCCGTCTTTGAGCTTGACGAGCGTTTCGGGCGACGCGCCCGCGACCTCGACATCCGTGCCGGAAAAATAGAACATGTACGGCGAGGGATTGATCGTGCGCAGCACGCGGTAGGTGTCAAGAAGGCTCCCCTCAAACGGCGCACTCAGGCGGTTCGAGAGCACGATCTGGAAGATGTCGCCCTCGCGGATGTGGTGCTTGGCGGTTTCGACCATCGTGCAGAACTGCTCTTTGGAGAAAAGCGGCGTGACCTCGCCGAGGAGCCGGCTCGGCGCTTCCTGCTTTTTTTCGCCGGTTTTGAGGAGCGAGGCGAGCTGTTCAAGCTCGAGCTTTGCCTTGTTGTAGCCGACCTCGACGTCGCTGAGGGCCATGTTGACGATGAGCACGATCTTCTGCCGCACATGGTCGAAGGCGATGACCTTGTCGAAGAGCATCAGGTCGACGTCCTTGAAGCTGTCCTCGTCCTGCTCGCCGCAGCGGACGCTCGGCTCGCTGTATTTGAGGTAGTCGTAGGAAAAGTACCCTACGAGCCCACCGGTGAAGGAGGGAAGGTAGTCGAAGCGGGGGCTCTTATAGCTTGACAGCAGCTCGCGCAGGTACTGGGACGGATCGCTCGTGCGGACGGTGAGGCCGCCGGCTTTCATTTCGCCGTCGATGCAAGTGATCTCGAGCTTCGGGTCGAAGCCTAAAAACGTGTAGCGGCCCCAGCGGTCATCCGCCTGTGCGGATTCGAGCATGTAGCAGTGGGTGGACACATTTTTGAGGATGCGCATCGCCTCGATGGGGGTGATGAAGTCGGAGAGGATCTCGCAGCTCAGCGGCAGCACGTCATACTGCTTTTTAGCGGCGATCTCCTTGACGGTTTCGAGCGGTGGTAGGATATGCATGGGTGACCTCCTGAAAAAGAAAAGCTCCTTTGGCGTTCCGCCAAAGGAGCTTTTTGCGCAAACAAAAGCGCCCCCGACAGAACGGTACAGTCTGTCAAGGACGAATGCGATACGAAAGAAACGAACGATCCGCGGTGCCACCTTGAATTCACGGTTACCCGTGCGCTTGGCGGAGATACCATCATATCTCCCGGCAACTGACGTATGCCAACACGTTGCAGGATACTCTGCGCGCAAAACGCATTTCGCTGCACCCTCGGCGGTCCATTTGACAATGTGTATCTTGCCTGATTTTCAGCATCGCAGGCTCTCTGTGAAGGCATCATTGCCGTTATCTCCGCTTCAACGGTTTGCGGTATTAACTTGAGCGAAAATATAGCACACCCCATCGGCAATGTCAATAGGGTGTGCATGATTTTTTGTAAAATTTCGGTTCTTTATTCCGCGGCACGGCGAAGAATGCCGGCGACAAGTGCTTCATCGAGCTGCGGGAAGGGGATGACCGGTTCGGGATGCGCGGGGGCGTCGCACAGCAGCTTTTCCGCCCAGGACATATTGTACCAGCGGCCGAACTTGTAACCGCTGCGCGTGAACACACCGATGCGGCGGAAGCCCATGTGTTCGTGGAAGCGGATGCTGTTGTCCGTTAAATATTCGTCGTCCGCGCCCTGCGGCTCGCCGATGCAGGCGTAAAGGTTGCAGATGTTCTGCGCGAGCGACAGCTCTTCAAGCGCGCGGTAGAAGCGCTTGCCGAGGCCGTGCCTGCGCGCGTCGAGGGCGAGATAGATCGTCACCTCCGCGTCGTGGGCATAGGCCTCGCGGGAGTGGAAATCGTTGGTGTAGGCATAGCCGAGGATCACGCCGTTTTCATCTTCGGCGACGAGATAGGGGTGCTTTTGCGAGATATCCGCGATGCGGCGGCGGAATTCATCGAGCGACGGCACGTCGTATTCAAACGAGATGGCCGTCTTTTCGACGTACGGCGCATAGATGCTCAGAAGCGCGGGAGCGTCGTTGAGCCTAACGAGGCGGAAGCGGAACGCAGGAGAAGACATAGAGATCACCTTTCAAATCCGTGCACCCAGTCAGAGCGCAGGTAATAAATGAGGTAGATGGTGGAGCTGATCGCCCAGGTGAGGGGATACGCCCAGTAGATGTAGCCGATCTCGCCGATGAAGTGGACGACGAGCATGATGTAGATGATGCGGATGACGCACCAGACGGAGAGCATGATCATCATCGGCACGACCGCGCGGCCCGCGCCGCGGCAGACCGCCGCGATAGAGTGCGAAAACGCCAGCAGGCAGTAGAACAGCGCCACCGTGCGCGCCTGCTGCACGCCGAGGGCGACAACGCCGGGCGTGCTGTCGAAAAGGGAAATGAGCTGACTTGCCCAGATGTAATAGCACAGGCCGATGAGCTCGGCCATGACGACGGCGATGATGATACAGAACCGTGCGCCGCGCTTGGCACGGTCATACTGCTTGGCGCCGAGGTTCTGCCCCACGAACGTGGTGCAGGCCATCGTGAAGCTCGTGATGGGTAAAAACGCGAAGCCTTCGATCTTGCAGTGCGCGCCGTAGGCCGCCATCGCGAGCATGCCGAACGAGTTGATCTGCGACTGGACGATGACGTTGGCAAGGCCGATGACGCAGTTCTGGATGCCGGAGGGGAGACCGTAGCGCACGATCTCGCCGAGCATGCCGGCGTGGAAGCGGATGTTGCGCGGCGTGACGGTGTAGACCTCGCCCTTTTTGAGCAGGTGGACGAGGCAGAGCACGCAGCTCGTGCCCTGGGAGAGGACGGTTGCCACCGCGGCGGACCACACGCCACAGCGGAACGCACCGATAAACAGCAGGTCGAGCGCGATGTTGACAAGCGACGAAATGATCAGATAGTGCAGGGGGCGGCGGCTATCGCCGAGGGCGTTCAGAATGCTCGTGCACATGTTGTAGAGCACCGTCGCCAGCACGCCGAGGAAGTAGTAGCGGAAATATTCGACCGCCTGCGGCATGACCTGCGCGTCGGTGTTCATCCAGACCAAAAACGTCGGCGTGAGGAACACGCCGATGACCGTCAGCAGCGTGCCCGACACGATGCCGAACGCCAGGTTCGTGTGGATGGCGCGCGAGACGTTTTCATAGTCGCCCGCGCCGAAGTACTTCGAGATCGCAACGCCCGCGCCCATGGCCGTGCCGATAAAAAGGCTCGTGAGCAGCATGATGAGCGTGCCGGACGAGCTGACGGCGGCAAATGCGTTTGTGCCGAGGTATTTGCCCACGATGAACGCGTCCGCCGTGCTGTAGAGCTGCTGAAAGACCTGACTGATGAAAATCGGCAGCGCAAAGCGCAGGATCAGCGAGACGGGGCTGCCCTCCGTCATGTTCTGCACGGTCTGTCTTGCCGGAACTGTCTGCGCCATGCGCACCTCTCTTTCTCTGTCCCGCGGCGGGACGAATCTCCCTCATTTTTTGACGAAAAAGGAAAAGCGCCGTTATGGCTGACCTCACATTTTCAATGCGGAGCTGGCCGGACGGTGCTTTTCCTCAATTCCTGAAGAAACAGCAGATGAAAATTCTACAAAATCTTGACAGGCTCATTATATAGTTGTACGGAACGAAAGTCAACCTTGCCGTTTACAGCACAAGGTTCAAAAGCGCGGGCGTGACGTACGTCTCGATGAGTGCGGCCAGAAGCAGCAGCGGCACGGAAAACGTCAGAAAGACGCGGATGCAGTCGAGTACGCGGCGGAAAAAGGGCGTGTCGCTCTTTTGAAGAATTCG
>CALAAN010000147.1 GCA_937884915.1 uncultured Oscillibacter sp. | reverse complement strand
GCGCGATACCCAGCAGCTCGACCAGCTGCTCTCGCTCATCAAGAAGTTCGGCGATTCGCGCACCTCGATCGAGCTCAAGACGCTCTTCGACAGCAAGGAGATCCCGCTGCCGTAACCATTTCCCTTTGCGCCAGTCAAGGCGGCCTTGGGCCGCCTTGACTTTTTTTCGCGATCTGAATGCCGTCTTTCTTTTTTCAGGCCATTCCCGCGCATCTGTGTGTTGCGAAAAAGGTTGAAAACTGCTATACTGAAATAAACTAATACATGCCGCTTTCAGCGGCATTTCAGAGGGGAGGGGACCGCCGTGCAGCTTGAACAGAAGCAGACGCTGAGCCAAAAGCTCGTGCTGACGCAGACGATGCGCCAGTCGCTCGACTGTTTGCAGCTCTCGGCGCCGGAGCTGAGCGAATACGTGCAGGAGATCGCGCTCTCAAATCCGCTGCTCGACGTGCAGCCCCCCACCTATTACGAGACCTCGCTCCCGAGCGAAGCCGCGCCCGCCGAACGCGAACCGCTCGAGGTGCGCGAGGCGGACTCGTGGCGCGGCGTCGCCTCCTCGGGTATGGAGGATGTGCAGGACTTCACCGCCTTTCTGACGCGGGAAAAGACGTTCCGCGACCATCTGAACGAGCAGATCGGGCAGATGAAGCTCGTCGACGACGAGCTTCTGCGCCTGTGCCGCTTTCTGATCGACTGTCTCGACGAGCGCGGCTACCTCGACTGCCCGCTCGAAGAGCTGTCCTGCGAATTTGACATCCCGCTCTTCTCGCTCGAACAGGCGCTGTTCGCCGTGCAGATGCTCGACCCGCCGGGCGTCGGCGCGCGGAACCTGTCGGAATGCCTGACGCTCCAGCTCGCGCAGGGCCGCTCGCTCGACCCGCTGGCGCTGAAGATCGCGCGCGACGGCTTGGAAATGCTCAGCAAGCGCGACTTTTCCGGCCTTGCCGCTCTGCTCGGCGTCAGTGTCAACGACGCCAGGGCCGCCGCAGCCAAGATACTCGCGCTCAACCCGATCCCCTCGCGCAGCTTTGCCGGCAGCGAGCAGATCACCTACGTCGCCCCCGACGCGGAATTTTCCGTGCAGCAGGGCCAGCTCGTCATCGAGCTCAACGAGCGCATTCTGCCGCGCCTGTCCGTCAACGCCGAATACGCCGCGCTGATGAACACAAGCGACGACCCCGAGGTCCAGCACTACGTGAAAGAAAAGCTCTCCGAAGCGCAGGCCCTCATCAAGGGCGTGCACACCCGCTGCGACACGCTCGTGCAGATGCTCACGCTCATCGGGCGCGAGCAGCACGGCTTTTTCTGTGGCGGCGAGCCGCTGCTGCCCGTGACGATGCAGCAGCTCTCGGAAAAAATGGGCGTCAGCACCTCCACTGTGAGCCGCGCGGCGCAGAATAAATACATCCAGTTTCAGGGCAGGATCATCCCCGTGCGCAGCTTTTTCACCACGGCGATCCGCCCCGACGCGGCGGTCTCGTCCCACGCGGTCAAGCAGCGGCTGCAAAGCCTCATTCGCGCGGAGGACCCCGCCGCGCCGCTCTCGGACGAGGCGCTGCGTCTGGCGCTCTCGGCGCTCGGCATCGAGGTGAGCCGCCGCGCCGTCGCCAAATACCGCGCGGAAATGGACATCCCGTCCTCGTCCCAGCGCAAAAAACGCTGAATGCGGGGCGCGATTTAATAAATTTGTCAGGAGGAGCATGCCCTATGTCCAGCGTATATAACCGCACCGACATCTACGACCTCTTCGACTCCCCGAAAAAGGATGCACAAACCAGGGCCCACTGGCAGGTCGTTTTTGACGGCAGGCCCATCCGCTCGGCGCTCGATGTGAGCATCGGGACGGGCTCGCTCACGCTGCCGCTCGCGGACCTCGGCGTTTCGCTCTACGGCTCCGATCTGAGCGGCAGCATGCTTGCGCTCTGCCGCAAAAAGGCGGACGAGCGCGGCATCGCCATCGACCTGCGGCAGAGCGATTTCCGCCAGCTCACGAGCCATTTTGACCGCAGATTCGACTGCGTGATGAGCACCGGCAACTCACTCGCCTACGTGACAAACGACGAGATCACCGGCGTTTTGGAGCAGATGGACGCGCTTGTGGAGCCTGACGGCTATCTCTACTTCGACCTTCGCAACTGGGACCGCATCGTGGGTCAGAAAAAGCGCTTTTACTGCTATAACCCCGCCTTTCTGTCGAACGGCGACCGCGTGAACCTGATGCAGGTCTGGGATCACTTATCAGACGGTTCCATTGTCTTCAACCTTCTCTACACCTTTGAGCGTGACAACAAGATTTTTCAGAAGGAGCACTTCGAGGAGCACTACCATCCCGTGCCGCAGAAGCTGCTGCTCGACAAGCTCACGCAGCTCGGCTATCAGGACATCGAGGTCAAGGCTTTTCCCGTGCAGTTCGGCGCGTTCGACATGGAAAACACCGAATGGTACTGCGTGCTGGCGCACAAAGCAAAATAATCGTTGCCTTTTTCCGCAAAAAGGGGCATGATAAGAAAATCATATCGCGCGCGGCGGCAAACGCCGCGCGTTTCAACAGGAGGAAAACTATCATGGACGGTATGAAAAATATCAGCAAAGCAGAGGTTCTGACCCTGCGCGATCAGGTCGCCTATCAGTCCGGTCAGGTCGTCAGCCGCACGCTGGCGCAGAACGAGCACGTGAGCGTCACGCTCTTCTCGTTCGACAAGGGCGAGGAGATCAGCACCCACGAGTCCGGCGGCGACGCGATGGTCACCTGCCTCGACGGCGTGGGCAGGATCACGGTCGACGGCGTCGAGCACATCCTGCACGAGGG
>CALAAN010000146.1 GCA_937884915.1 uncultured Oscillibacter sp. | reverse complement strand
TGGACGGGCGACGCCCGTTTTCTTTCTCGGGAAAGAAAATGGGGGTCGCATCACGCGGCACATGTGCCGCATCTCCCTTCGCACCTGTGCGAAAAAGCATCCACGCCCTCACGGGCGCAAAAAGTGAGGAACACCTAATGATTTTCAAAAAATCCGGTCCGCCGGAATGGCTGCTCGTCTGTTTGGGCAATTACGGCAAGGAATACGAAAACACCCGCCACAACATCGGCTTTATGGCCGCGGAGCGTCTGATCGACAAGCGCGATCTTCGCTGCAACCGTCTGCGCTTCCGCGCGCTGACGGAGGTCATCGAGTTTGGCGGGGCAAACGTGCTTTTGATGATGCCGCAGACCTATATGAACCTCTCCGGCGAGGCGGTGGGCGAAGCAGCACGGTTCTATAAAATTCCGCCCGAACACGTCATCGTCATCTCTGACGATATTTCGCTCCCGCTCGGCAAAATTCGCGTGCGCGGCAATGGCAGCGCGGGCGGCCACAACGGCCTCAAGAACATTATCGCGCACCTGGGCTCTGACAAGTTCCCGCGCGTCAAGGTCGGTGTCGGCGCGCCGGAGCACGATATTGTCGACTGGGTCATCGGCCCCTTCACGGCCGGTGAGCGCAAGGTCATTGACGGCGTACTCGACCGCGTGATCGGCGCGGCGGAGTGCATCATCACCGACGGCGTGCTCGCCGCGCAGAACCGCTTCAACGGCTGAACGCTTTTTTGCCGCCAAAATTTAAAAAATCGACATAGACTTTTTGGCAAAAGCCTATATAATAAAATGACTGACGACCACGGGCACGACCCGCCGCGGCTGCGGCGGATCTGCCCTTTTGCGCGCTGCGGGAGGAGGGATACGGCATGGCGCAGGGAATGAACAAACTCAATGAAGCGCTCGCTTCTCTTCCCGAGGTACGCGAGCTGCTGCTCTCGCTCGACGCGGGCACATCGCCCATCGCCGTGTCAGGCCTTTCGGGCGTGCACCGCGCGCAGCTCGCTGCCGCCGTGCGGCGCAAGACGCAGCGCCCGCTTTTGATCGTCTGCGCGGATGAAAACGAGGCAAACCGCATGGCGGGCGACCTGCATGAGCTGCTCGGCGAGGACGTGAGCCTGCTGTTCGCGCGCGAATGGCAGCTGCGCGACCGCGTGTTCGCCTCCCACGGCTGGGAGCAGCAGCGCATCGGCTCGCTGTGCAGCCTTGCCGCCGGAAAAGCGCCGATCCTGGTCGCGACCGTCGACGGTCTGATGCAGCGCACGCTCCCGCCCGACACGCTGCGCGGCGCGGTGACGGACATTTCGCTCGGCGACCGCTTTGATCTGAGCGCGCTCTCGAAAAAGCTCGTCGAAAGCGGCTACACGCGCGCGGAAACGGTCGAGGGCGTCGGCCAGTTCGCGCTGCGCGGCGGGATCCTCGATGTCTGGTCCCCGCTGAGCGCGCCCGTGCGCGTCGAATTCTTCGACGACGAGGTCGACGCGATGGG
>CALAAN010000145.1 GCA_937884915.1 uncultured Oscillibacter sp. | reverse complement strand
ACTTCGCCATGAATCTTCTGCAAGTCGTTACCGGTATCAACCGCGCCTTACTATCGTGAGGCGCGTGTGACGGTAGATTGGCGGCAGACTGCTTGCGGGGGCGGCATTGCTGTGCTCGCCGCCTGACAGCAAAAAACGACCGCGTCAGCGGTCGTTTTATTTTAATTCTTGTTCGAGATCGTGGAAATATTCGGGGCAGAAGAACTCATCGACGGTGATGTTCAGGCCGTCGCAAAGCTTTTTGATCGTTGCGACGGTAGTCGTGTGGTTCCGGCCACTCATAATATTGTTGAGCGTGGATTGCGTGACGCCGCTTAAAATGCTCAAACGGTTGATCGTGATATTTCGTTCTTCGCACAGCGCCAAAATGCGCCGCCGCACGGCTTCGCCCACTGTCATCACGCCCACCCCGCTTTCTTTTCATAAAGGATATCGATTTCCTCTTAAAAAGATTAACCCTTTTGAGTTAAAATAACCGAAAAGGGTTAAGGAGACGCCTATTATGACCGACTATCAGAAAATGTACACCACGCTATTCAACGCAGTGACCGATGCGGTCGAAAAAATGGAAGCACAGAACTATGGCGACGCAAAAGCCCTGCTCATCGCCGCCCAGCAAAGAGCAGAAGAGATCTATATCACAGCACAGAACTGAAATAGAAGCAAATCTGAGCGCGGCGAGCGCAGCAATGCCGCGCCGTCAGAAGCAACAGCGGGGAGGATAATCCAAAAGGGAGGGGGTGCAGGGGGCGAAATCGAAACGCCCCCTGCCTTTCTCTTGGGGGTTCCAAAGGGGGAGGTCCTCTTTTGAAAGAGAACCTCCCCCTTTGCCCCCGTGCAGCGCCAAGGGCGCTGCCTTTAATACTTCTTGTTGTAGTACCAATAAGTCCCACAAAAAATAAGCGACTGCGCGCAGGTCACAAGACACAGCGCCTGCCCGATGATCGGCTGCTTGAACACCAGCAGCGCAAGCAGCCCCGCCGCGAGCTCTGCGTAGATGCAGATGAAAAATGTCATGCTGCGCGCCTTATTCGCAACGTACATCGTGCGCTCGTCCTTGAGCATCGCGTCATAATCCGCAGCTCTCTCCGGGTCGCGGCTCAGGCGGTACACGCGCAGCAGCCGCACAAGACCGACAGCGATCAAACCGCCGCCAAAGCCG
>CALAAN010000144.1 GCA_937884915.1 uncultured Oscillibacter sp. | reverse complement strand
GAAAGAGAGTATCCCCCTTTAGCTCTCCGTTCCCACGCCGTGGGGACAATTATGTGTGATCAAATCACATAATCATAATCCCCATCCTCGCGCAGTAAATCCGCGAGCGTGTATTGATCGAGGTACTTATTGATGACATCGTTCAGTCCCGCCCAAAGCGAGAGCGTGCGGCACTCCCCTGCGCGGTCGCAGGGCGAGCTACCGGCTTCGAGGCACGCGACGGGGGCGAGCGAGCCCTCCATCAGCCGCAGGATCTGGCCGGCGGTGAACTGGTCGGGGCCCTTGCACAGGCGGTAGCCGCCGCCCTTGCCGCGCATCCCTTCGACCACGCCGCCCTTGACGAGCGATTTGACGATACTCTCTAAATATTTTTCCGAAATGTCCTGCCGCTTGGCGATCTCCTTGAGCGGGATGTACCCGTCGGTCTGGTGCTCGGCCATGTCGATGAGCACGCGCAGCGCGTAGCGGCCCTTGGTTGAAATCATCATAGTATATTCACGCCTTTCTAAGCACATCCGTTGAAAGGCATTACGGGAGTCGGCCTTCTTCAACTTCTGATATTCCTATTATATTACATGGTTTATGGGAATTCAATAGATTTTTTTGAAATTTCCTCTTGACAAATCCAAACGCACATCGTATAATCCCTACATACCTACTCGAAAGGTTGGTAATGAATATGACTTCATTCCTTCACCCGTTCCGATGTCGCCGCGGCAGAGCATGAGATGCAGGCAAGCACCGAAACCTGCAAAAACAAACAATAAAATTTTGATATAGAACGTACATCGTTCAGGAGGAAACATTATGAGCAAGATTTATACTTCCGCAGACCAGCTGATCGGCAAGACCCCGCTTCTCGAACTGTCCCACATCGAAAAGGCTGAAAAGCTTGAGGCCAAGCTCCTCGCCAAGCTCGAATACTTCAACCCCGCAGGCTCCGTCAAGGATCGTATCGCCAAGGCAATCCTCGACGACGCCGAGGCGAGCGGCAAGCTGAAGCCCGACTCCGTCATCATCGAGCCGACCTCCGGCAACACCGGTATCGGCCTCGCTTCCGTCGCCGCCGCGCGCGGCTATCGCATCATCATCGTCATGCCCGAGACCATGAGCGTCGAGCG
>CALAAN010000143.1 GCA_937884915.1 uncultured Oscillibacter sp. | reverse complement strand
ATGCTCCGACCCTTTCAGCAGCAGTCCCACAGCGAACAGCGCCGCGCCGATGCTGAGCCACAAAATGCCGATCCGTTTCTGTTCTCTAAGCTTCATGTCTCTCCCTCCTCAAAAATGAAAATGTCCTCGATCTTTTCGCCAAAGAGCCGCGCGATGCTGTGCGCCAGCAGGATGGACGGATTGTACTTCCCGTTTTCGAGCGAAATGATCGTCTGGCGCGAGACGCCGAGCGCCGATGCCAGCTGCTGCTGCGTCATGCCGCGCGCTTTTCTTCTCTCTTCAATGTGGTTTCTCATCGCTTCTCTCCGTTTTCTAAAGTCAAGCTCGCTTTACATCTGTGAGGATAGCAGCGCGCAAGCGAAATGTCAAGTGTCTTTTACATTTTTTTGCATTGCTTTTGTCCCGACGCTTTGCTACAATAAAAGGTAAGAACATTTTCGCAGGAGGGCTATTTTCATGTCTGTCAAGATCGCACCGTCCATTCTCTCCGCCGACTTTGCCGCGCTCGGCGCCGGCGTCGAGGCCATTGCCACCGCCGACTACGTCCACTTTGACGTGATGGACGGCTGCTTCGTCCCCAATATCAGCATCGGCATCCCCGTGCTCCAGTCCATCCGCAAGCGCACGACGCTGCCCATCGACGTGCACCTGATGATCGTGCAGCCCGAGCGCTACGTCGATCAGTTCTGCGACGCGGGCGCGGACCTCGTCACCTGCCATGTCGAGGCCGACACGCCGGAGAAAATTCACCTCGCGCTCGACAAGATCCACGCCAAGGGCAAGAAGGCTGGCGTCGTCTTAAAGCCCAACACGCGCGCCGAGGCCGTGCTGCCGTTTCTTGACAAGTGCGACATCGTGCTCGTCATGACCGTCGAGCCCGGCTTTGGCGGGCAGAAGTTCATGGCCGACATGATGCCCAAGGTCTCCGCCATCCGCCATTACATCGACGAAAGAAACCTTGACTGCGAGCTTGAGGTCGACGGCGGCGTCGACGCCGTGACGTGCAAGACCTGCATCGAAGCGGGCGCGAACGTGCTCGTCGCAGGCTCTGCCGTCTACAAGGCCGCGGACATTCCCGCCAAAATCAAAGAGCTGAGAGGTTAAGGTCCATGGAATACTTTCCCGCGGCGCTTGAAAAGCTCGTCGAGCAGTTCGCGCGCCTGCCCGGCATTGGCAGCAAGAGCGCCCAGCGCCTCGCGTTCTTCGTGCTGAGCCTTCCGGAAGAGGAGGCCAAGGCCTTTGCCGACGCCATTGTCGACGCCAAGCGCACCGTCACGTTCTGCCCCGTCTGCCGCAATTTAACGGACGGCGGCCTCTGCCCCATCTGCTCGTCGCCCAAGCGCGATGAGCACGTCATCTGCGTCGTCGCAGACCCGCGCGACGTGGTCGCCATCGAGCGCGCACGCGAGTACAACGGCCGCTACCATGTGCTGCACGGCGTCATCTCGCCGATGAACCACGTGGGGCCGGATGATCTGGAGATCAAGCCGCTGCTCGACCGCGTGGCGCAGGGGAACATCGAAGAAGTCATCATGGCCACGAACCCCGACACCGAGGGCGAGGCGACGGCGATGTACCTTGCCCGCCTGCTGCGGCCGTTCGGCGTGCGCGTCACGCGCCTCGCCTACGGCATCCCCGTCGGCGGCCACCTCGAATTCGCCGACGACGCGACGCTGATGCGGGCGCTTGAGGGGCGCCGCGATATCTAAATAGAGGCAGAGCCTCTATTTAGAGTTGAGTTCACGCTGCGCTACGTGCCTCATCGCCCGCCAAAGGCGGGTGATTTCGACACACGCTCCGCGCAAAGTGTTTTTTCTGACGCGCATGTCGTCAGAAAAAACGATCAAAATTATTTGCCGCCTGCGGGCGGCAAACTCTGCGAGGCAGTCCCAACATAGGAAAAAGGACGAGTTCAAATGAACTCGTCCTTTTTGCATGCTGGCGGTTGCAACGAGGCAAAAGCGTCGCAGACTTTTACCCGCAAGGGGTAC
>CALAAN010000142.1 GCA_937884915.1 uncultured Oscillibacter sp. | reverse complement strand
CTCGCTACCTCCACCTTGGCAAGGTGGCGCTCTACCAGATGAGCTACGCCCGCAAATGGTGCCTCAGGCCAGAATCGAACTGGCGACACGCGGATTTTCAGTCCGCTGCTCTACCAACTGAGCTACCGAGGCATATCAAGCCGCTATTGCAGCCTGATGAATGGCGACCAGGAAGGGGTTCGAACCCTCGACCTCCGGCGTGACAGGCCGGCGTTCTAACCAGCTGAACTACCTGGCCGAATTTATGGTGGGAACAACAGGGCTCGAACCTGTGACCCTCTGCTTGTAAGGCAGATGCTCTCCCAGCTGAGCTATGCTCCCCACTCGAAACAATCGCTTCGGCGAACGACAAGGGTTATTATACAGAATAACCCTTGTCGTGTCAACCTTATTTTTTGATTTTTTCAAAAAAATTTTCAGAGAGGAAAATGCATCACTTTCCGCGCTTTTTGAGATCAGCGATCATGGCGGTCAGATCCTCTTTGGTAAAGGTCTGCACCTTGTCGCAGAACTGGCAGGTGAGCTCGGCAGAGCCCTGCTCGTCCATGATCTTTTGAAGCTCGTTTGACCCCAGCGACAGCAGCGCGCGCTCCGTGCGCTCACGCGAGCAGTAGCAGCGATACTCGATCGGGTCGACGGAGAGGATCTCCATGTCAAAATCGGAGAGCACCGTTTTGAGCAGCGCCGCGGGATCGTGATTTTCCTTTAAGAGGTTCGTCACGCTCGGGGCCGCGTAAATGCCGCCCTCGACCTTGGTGATGGTGTCCTCGCCCGCACCGGGGAGGAGCTGGATGAGATAGCCGCCCGCAGTGAGCACGCTGCGGTCACGGTCGATGAGCACGCCCAGGCCGCAGGCCGACGGCACCTGCTCGGATTCGACATAATAGGCGGCCACGTCCTCGGCGATCTCACCGCCGAGCAGATCGACCGTGCCGACATACGGCTCGCGCATATTGAGGTCCTTGATGACCGTCAGCGTGCCGCTGTGGCCGACGGCGGTGCCGACGTCCAGCTTGCCGTCCTCGCGCAGGGCGAGGTCGACGGCGGGGTTCTGCACGTAGCCGCGTACGTTGCCCTCGGAGTCCGAAACGGTCAGGATGGTGCCGAGCGGGCCGTCGCCCTTGATCTGCATCGTGACGCTTGCGCCGTTATCCTTGAGCGCGTTGCCCATCATCGAGCAGGCCGCGAGCGCGCGGCCGAGCGCCGCCGTGGCGACGGGGGAGGTGTGGTGGATCTGACGGGCACGCTCGGTCAAACCGCGCGTGTAGACCGCGACAGCATTCACCATGCCGTCTTTTGAGATAGCGCGAACGAGACAGTCCTTTTGTGCTTCCATATATGGTTCCTCACTTTCTGATACAACTGAAGTAAATGCGGCCGTCGCGCTCATTTGCAGGGCGCAGCTTGAGTTCGCCGTGCGTGCGGATGGCCGTGAAGCCGGCTTCTTCGAGCCATGCGGTCAATTCTTCGACCGTGTAGGCGCGCTGGTGGTGCTCTTCAAAGTCGCGCTCCCACGCGCCGTCCGGCTGGAGGCGGAAGAGATCGACCTCATAGTCGAGCATCTTGGCGTTTTTGCGGTAGCGCGTGCGCCAGAGGCAGAACACGTCTTCGCGCTCGTCAAGCAGCACCTCGCCGTCGAGTTTTTTCATTTTCGAGACGGCGTGGACGTCGAACACCAGCGACCCGCCGGGGGTGATGGCGTCATACAGGCGGGCAAATGTGCGCTGCACATCGCGCGGACGTGTCAGATAGTTGATGCTGTCCAGACAGCAGATGGCGGCGTCGACAGTCTCCAGCAGCTTGAGTTGCGGCATCGACTGGCACAGAAGCAGCGGCGGTGGATCAAGTGCGGCAAGCTTCTGCTGCGCCTGCGCAAGCATCTCGGGCGAATAGTCGACGCCCGTGACCGTGTAGCCGCGGCGGGCAAAGAGCTCCGTCATCGTACCCGTACCGCAGGCGAGGTCAAGCAGCGACCTGACGGGGCGCTTGGC
>CALAAN010000141.1 GCA_937884915.1 uncultured Oscillibacter sp. | reverse complement strand
CCATTCTCTTTCACAAAAGAGAATGGCCCCCTTGAACCCCCAAGAGAAAGGTTTTGACATTGCGAGATTGTAGCTTGAAGAGCTGCGGCGCTTGCCGAATCGGGTGCCTGCGTGGCGGCATTGCTTCGCTCGCCGCCAATGGTTCTGCAAGACGATTTGCCTCTGCTTCTATTATCCGCTGCCGCTCTGCTGATCTTGTAGAGGTACAGACTAATCACCGTCTACCGGAGTGCTAATCAATGCGGCGAGCGCCAGCAATGCCGCATTCGGCACGCAGTCTGCCGCCCAACTACCGTCACTCGCGCCTCACGGTAGTAAGGCGCGGTTGCGAGTGGTAACGAATAGTAGGGGTTCATGGCGAAGCCATGTACACCGCACCAGATTGCGCAGCGCGTGCAGCTCTTCAAGCTACAGACTGCCAATGTTGGGGGTCGAGGGGAACTCCCCTCGCCTTTCTCTGGGGGATTCAAAGGGGGTATTCTCTTCGGAAAGAGAATACCCCCTTTGGTGCCGCGGCGCGCACGCCGCTCTCCCCTCCCGCGCAAGCGCGGGAATAAGGAGCAGCCCTTTCGGGCTGCAACATTTCCGCGCCTCAGGCGCGAAAGTTGTCCAAATTGTCAATATGGGATACTTATCCCCATTTCCCTCCTTTTTTCTTTGGATAATATGCAGTATTGACTTCTGGCGTTTTAGAGGCTAAAATAGGCCCATCGAACATGAGGGATATATGAAAGGATTTAATGCTATGTTCCGTTTTGCTTATGCAAATCAGAATAACGCCGCCGCTTCTGCCATGTGCGCAGAGGCCGCTTCCTCCTGCACCTCTCAGTCCTCCCGCTTCAACTGCATCGTTCTGGGCGCCATTATCATGGCGTCCATTATTATTTCCCGCCTGATCACCGTTATCGGCATTTCCCTGCTGGTGCTGGTACTTCTGGTAGTCCTGATGGGCGTTCCCGAGATGAAACGCGATTGCTGAGCGAGTAAAAAACGCGATACAGCAAAGCGGTTCCGCCGGGAATGGCGGATCCGCTTTTTTGTATGATAAAACTGTTCATTATTTAACCAAAGGAGATTTGAAACGATGAAAAAGAAGTTTATGTGCATGCTCATGGCAGCTGCCATGACGCTCTCGATGGCCGCCTGCGGCTCCAAGAGCGATGACACCAACAATGACGCCAACACCGACGGCACCGAGACCGGCGAGGTCCAGACCTTCAAGCTCGGTTCCTCCGGCCCGCTGACCGGTGACGCCGCGATCTACGGCGTGGCCGTCGTCCAGGGCGCTGAGCTGGCCGTCAACGAGATCAACGCCAGCGACAGCAAGGTCAAGTTCGAGTTCCAGAAGCAGGATGATGAGGCTGACGGCGAAAAGGCCGTCAACGCCTACAACTCCCTGATGGACTGGGGCATGCAGGTTCTGGTCGGCCCCACCACCACCGGTGCTTCCATCGCGGTTGCCGATGCCTGCTACAATGACCGCACCTTCATGCTGACCCCGTCCGCCTCCTCCACCGACGTGACCGCGGGTAAGGACAACGTCTTCCAGGTCTGCTTCACCGACCCCAATCAGGGTGTTGCCGCTGCCGACTACATGGCTGAGAACATGGCCGATTCCAAGATCGCCATCATCTACCGCAACGACGACGCTTACTCCCAGGGCATCCGCGACGCTTTCGTCAAGGAAGCCAGCGAGAAGAATCTGAGCGTTGTCTATGAGGGCACTTTCACCAACGACACCGCTTCCGACTTCTCCGTCCAGCTGACCGCTGCGCAGACTGCGGGCGCTGACCTCGTTTTCCTCCCCATCTACTATCAGCCCGCTTCCGTGATCTTCTCCCAGGCCAAGGCCATGGGCTATGAGCCCACCTTCTTCGGCGTGGACGGCATGGACGGCATCCTGACCATGCCCGGCTTCGACGCTTCCCTTGCTGAGGGCCTGATGCTCATGACCCCGTTCTCCGCGACCGATGAGAGCAACAAGGCATTTGTGGACGCCTATACCGCCGCTTACGGTACCGAGCCCAACCAGTTTGCTGCTGACGCTTACGACGGCGTGTACATCATGAAGGCCGCTCTCGAGGCTGCCGGCTGCACCGCCGACATGAGCAACGAAGAGATCTGCGACGCGCTCGTCAAGGTCATGCCCACGCTCAAGTTCACCGGCCTCACCGGTACCGACATGACCTGGAACGCCGAGGGTCAGGTCTCCAAGGCTCCGACCGCTTACGTCGTCAAGGACGGTCAGTACGTGAAGGCTTGATTCAGCAGCAAATTGCTGTGATCTTTCTCAAAGGCAGGCTGCTGGGAGTGAAAGCTCCCAGCGGCCTATGCCCTGTTTCTATGGCGGAAACGAAGGCAGGAGCTTTCGCCTCTGCCCTTGTTTCTGCCACAGACTTACCCCCAATTCCGAAAGAGAAAAGAGAGGTGCCATCCTAATGGAATTTTTATCCTATCTCATCAGCGGCATCAGCCTCGGCAGTGTGTACGCCATCATCGCCCTCGGCTATACGATGGTCTACGGCATTGCCAAGATGCTGAACTTTGCCCACGGCGACATCATCATGATCGGCGGCTACGTATCGTTCTGCGCGATGTTCTATCTGGGACTGCCCAACATCGTGGCGGTGCTGCTGGCCGTCATCGCCTGCACGGTGCTTGGCGTCGTCATTGAGCGGCTCGCCTATAAGCCCCTGCGCTCGGCGCCCAGCCTCGCGGTCCTGATCACCGCTATCGGCGTGAGCTATTTTCTCCAGAACTCCGCGCTTCTCATCTGGAAGGCAGCCGCGCGCGTCTATCCCCCGGTGGTCGAGGACTCGATGCAGCTGTTCGGCGGCAAGCTGACCGTCT
>CALAAN010000140.1 GCA_937884915.1 uncultured Oscillibacter sp. | reverse complement strand
TTGTTTAGAAAACATCGCGGTTTTTATTCGTCGGCCGATCCTTTCGTCCCTTTCATCATCCACCATGGGGAACGCGGCTTTTTCAGTTTGTCGATCTCTGCGATATCAACATCAAGCTCCTTCGCCATCTTTTTGAGCATCATCCGGTAACGGCCCGCTACTGTCGCTGTATTGAAATAAGGCTGGCCGAAGTGGATACTCGCTTCTTCGTTCGTTTCTTTCAATTTTTCCTGAATAAGACGCCCGACCTCTTCCGGCAATCTTCGAGAAAGTTTCGTCAACTGCATCAGGCCCGCCTCAAGCGGATAGCCGTACAGGAATTCAAATTCCTGCATTCCACGGCTCATCCAAAACGTATCATAAAATGGGACCGCATAGGCTTTGAGCCAGTCCCACATGACCTCAGGGTCCTTAACGTTTGGACCATCCGCATGGCAAGCGCTTGCACAAAAGGACAATATTCTCCGGCGCGTCCGGCCCGTCGAGAGCATCCGGCACGATATGACAGCGCTCAAGATTTCGCTCGCATCCGCAGCGCCAGCAGCGTTCGTGCGCCTCCGCCCAGTCAACGCTCAAATCGCACTCGGACTGATGCCGGCTCCAGTAGTCAACAGCTTGTTCTATTGTTGTTTTGATCGTTCGTCCCATACCTATCTCCTCTCGTTTCTCTCTCATCGTTGTGTTCTATCGGTTTGTTTTATTTTTCTTTCGCAGCTACGCCGCTAATGCACACAAGGCATCGTCCGTTTTGCAGCTCATCGCTGCGGCTCTCAATTTACTTTTTATGCTTCTCTTCCAATCAGCCTTCTGCCGTTTTCTTAGCGAGCAGGCAGACGGCCTCAATATGGTCTGCTCTCGGGAACATATCCACCGCGCAGGCGCGCCTGGCGGTGTAGCCGAGGTCTGCGAAGCGCTTTACGTCGCGCGCCATGGTCGCGCTATCGCACGAGACGTACACGACCCGCTGCGGCTGCATCTCTACGATGCTCTCCACCACGTCGGCGGCCAGGCCCTTTCGCGGCGGGTCGACGGTGATGACGTCGGGACGCAGGTTCTCGCGTGCGAGTTTTTTCGCCACGTCGGACGCATCGCCGCAGAAGAACTCCGCGTTTTTGATGCCGCTGCGCGCGGCGTTTTCGCGCGCGTCGTCAATGGCCTCGGGGACGATCTCCGCGCCGAGGACTTTCTTCGCGTGATCCGACAGCGCGAGCGTGATCGTACCTGCGCCGCAGTAGAGGTCAAGCACCGTCTCCTGCCCCGTAAGATTCGCAAATTCGATGGTCTTCGCGTAAAGCCGTTCGGCCTGCGCATGGTTGACCTGATAAAACGACGGCACGCTGAGCCGGAATGTCTTGCCGCAGAGCGTGTCCTCAAGCCGGTCGCTCCCCCAGAGCGTGCGGTAGCGGTCGCCGAGGATGACGTTGCCCTTTTTCATGTTTGTGCCGAGCACGATGCCGGTGCACTTCGGGCACGCATCGCGCAAAAGCGCGACGAGCCGCTCTTCTTTCGGCAGCTTATCGCCGTTCACGAGCACGCAGATCAGGCTCTCCCCCGCCGCGTTCGAGCGGACGTAGAGGTGCCGGACAAGGCCGCGGCCCGTCTTTTCGTCATAGCCTGCGACATGGCAAGACTGCATATATTCGCGCAGCGCCTCCGCCGCGGCGTCGGCCTCTGGCTTGACCAGAAGACAGTGCTCACACTCGATGACCTCATGCGTGCGGGCGCGGTAAAAGCCGACCGCGCCGTCCTTCGACACGGTGTACTGCGCCTTGTTGCGGTAGCGCAGCGAGTCCTGCGCGCCCAAGATCTCCTCGACAGTCACATCGCTGCCGCCGATGCGGGACAAATTGTCCTGCACGCGCTGACGCTTGAGCCGCAGCTCTTCTTCATAGCGGATGTGGCGGTACGTGCAGCCGCCGCAGCGCGGGAAGTACGGGCAGTCCGGCGTGATGCGCTCGCTCGACGGCTCGAGCACCTCGAGCACTTTGGCAAAGGCGACGCTCTTGAGCGTCTTCAGGATGAGCACGCGGCACTTCTCGCCGCGCAGCGCACCGTGGACGAACACAACGCGCCCGTCGATGCGCGCGACGCCCATGCCGCCCTCGCCATAACCCTCAACGGTGACGGTATGCTCCTGATTTTTGGCAAGCTCCATCGTCTTCTCCTCTCAGAAAAGGTACTTCGCGCTTTTGTCGCGCGAAGTACCTTTTGTTGTGTATCTCAAATCACTCGCGGAAGCGCTCGATCAGGCTGATGATCTGGCCGGTGAGCTCGGAAATGTCCTTGTTGGGTCTGCCCTTGCAGCGCTTGGCAAACTCAAGCAGCGACTCCGCCGCCGAGACGAGCTTGGCGTACAGGTTGTCGGCGCGGGACTTCTGCGCCGTGCGCTTGCGCTCGGAAATGTAGCCCTCGCTGACCATCTCGTTCGCAGCAAGGTCGTAGCACTCGGTGAACTTGGCCGCGTGCGCCTGGAAACCGAGGGAATTGAGCTCTTCGGCAAACACGGGCGCAACATCCTCGTCGCCGTGGACGACGAACACGTGCGTCGGCTTCGGGTCGAACGCCTTGATCCACTCGATCAGATGGTCGTGGTCAGCGTGGGACGAAAGGCCCTGGAAGTTGACGATTTTCGCCTTGACGGCGATCTCCTCGCCGAAGAGCTTGACCTTCTCGACGCCGTCGAGCAGCCGGCGGCCCAGCGTGCCGGGCGACTGGAATCCGACAAACACGACCGCGCTGTTCGTGCGCCAGAGGTTGTGCTTCAAATGATGGCGGATGCGGCCCGCGTCGCACATGCCGGAGGCCGAGATGATGACCTTGGGCGTCGGGTCCATATTGAGCATCTTGGACTCCTCGCTCGACTCAACCAGGTTGAGGTTCGGGAACGTGAACATGTGCGTGCCGTCCTTGACGAGCTCGAGCGCGTCCTCATCGAGATAGCCGTGCAGGTCGCCGCAGAACACGGTCGTCGCCGCCTTGGCAAGGGGCGAGTCGATGTACACAGGGAAGTTCGGCGTCGACTTGACGAGCTTTTTGTCCTTGATCTCACGGATGAAGTACAAAAGCTCCTGCGTGCGGCCCACGGCGAACGACGGGATGATGACGTTGCCGCCCTTGCCGAGTGTCTCGTCGATGATCTCGGCCAGCTCGTCTGTGTAGCTCCAGACTTCCGTGTGGTTGCGGTCGCCGTAGGTCGACTCCATCACGACGTAGTCAGCCTTTTTGAGAAGCTGCGGGTCGCGGATGATGGGCTGGTCAACGTTGCCGATATCGCCGGAGAAGACGATCGTCTTGTGGACGCCGTTTTCTTCGAGCTCGAGCGTGATGGACGCAGAACCGAGCAGATGGCCCGCATCGGTGAACACCGCGCTCACACCTTCACAGAGGTCGATTTTTTCTTCATACTCGCAGGTCGTGACGTACTTGAACACGTCCAGCGCGTCCTGCTCGGTGTAGAGCGGCTCGACGTGCTCGCGGCCCGCGCGCTCGCCCTTGCGGTTCTCATACTCGGCGTCGCTCTCCTGAATGTGGGCGGAGTCGAGCAGCATGATCTTCATCAGGTCCGCCGTCAGGCGCGTCGTCAGGATACGGCCATGGAAGCCGTTTTTCACCAGCAGCGGGATACGGCCCGTGTGGTCGATGTGCGCGTGGGTGACGAGCAGAATGTCGATATTGCCGGGGGCGAAGGCGAGATAGCGGTTGTCGAGCTCGTCGCGTCCCTGCTGTAAGCCGCAGTCGACGAGGATCTTCCTGCCGCTTATCTCCAGGCAGTGGCAGGAGCCGGTCACGCATCGGTCGGCCCCGTAAAAGTGCAGTTTCATGCGTATGTCCTCCTTAAAGTTGAGAAAACTTCTTCCTGATGCTTCTGTCCCCCGCCGTCGGAGGGCATTTCGTCGCTTTATACTATCTTGCTTTGTATTTTACCACAGCGGCTATATAGAGTGCAAGACATGCCTGACGCGGCGGTGGAATTTATTTACAATCCATTCATATTATACAGCAAATTTCCCTTTGCATATCGCGCAGAGGGATGCTATACTTGTAAGCGTGTCATTATGCTCCCACGAAAGGAAGTTTTGAATATGGGTTTTTTTAGTAAGATGTTCGGTTCCTACAGCGACCGTGAGCTCAAGAGCATCTATCCCATCGTCGACAAGATCGAAGCGATGGCGGACGAATACAAGGCGATGAGCGACGCGGAGCTGCAGGCCAAGACGCCGGAGTTCAAAACTCGTCTGCAAAGCGGCGAAACGCTCGACGACATTCTCCCCGAGGCGTTTGCCACCGTGCGCGAGGCGTCCCGCCGCGTGCTGGGTCTGTACCCCTACCGCGTGCAGCTCGTCGGCGGCGTGGTGCTCCATCAGGGCCGCATCGCCGAGATGAAGACCGGTGAAGGTAAAACGCTGGTGGCAACGCTGCCCGCGTACTTAAACGCCCTGACCGGCAACGGCGTCCACATCGTCACCGTGAACGACTACCTCGCCAAGCGAGACAGTGAGTGGATGGGCAAGGTCCACCGCTTCTTGGGGTTGACCGTCGGCCTGATCGTCCACGACCTCACGAGCGAGGAGC
>CALAAN010000139.1 GCA_937884915.1 uncultured Oscillibacter sp. | reverse complement strand
GACAAGGCCGGAGAGAAGACCCGCCAATGTGCCCTTGACAAGCACCGTCAAAATCGTACCGAGCGCGTTGACGCCGAGGAACGCCGCCGCATCGCCGCTGAGCAGCACGACCACACCAAACACAAAGCCGAGCCACGCACCCGCGCCTGCGCCGTAGAGCGCCGCACCGATGACGACCGGCACCAGCACCAGCGAGATGCTGAACGTACCGAACCGGATGAAGCTGCCCATCAGCTGCAGAACGATCACAATGGCGGTAAATAGGCCAAGACCAACGATCTTCTGCGTGTTGTTGTTCTTACTCATAAGTTTCTCCTTTCACCCGGACGTCCGTGTAAGGAGCAATACAGGCGTTACAGCAGGAGCGCGCCGCGGAAAATTCTCTCCTCGCAGCGCACCTTGTTTTTCTGCCGAAACCGGACGTCCGACGTGCCGAGATATAATACCAAACAACGGAAACAATTTCAAGTGGAATATTTATATATTTTTATAGCATATCTATATAAGTTGGGGCCACGCCAAATGGCAGCCATTTTGCCTTTTCGAACGTACAACGCCCATACAAGTGAACGTCCCCATTATACGTCAAATTCGGGATTTTCAGTGCGTCAGCAGCAAAAATCTCAGCAAAATATATTGACAAGAAAACTTGGTACATTTATAATCTTGACAAGGAAACTTGGCAGCGAGGTGCCTTATGGAAAAAGAAGATATTCTGGCGATCAGCCGTAAAGAAAATAAAAATAGAGACTTGGCAGAAGCAGAAATGTCCGCGCAAGCCGGCAACATTGCCAGCCGCATCGGAGCCGCCGTATGCTGCTTGGTCTCGGTTCTATTTATTTGGGCTACTAACACGATGCTTTTCAGCCCCTGGATCATCTACTTCAGCATTCTTGGTACGCATTATCTGGTAAGATTTATCAAAGCAAAAAGGAAAACAGACTTAACGATCACCGTCTTGTATTTCGCAATGCTGATCCTCTGCTTCACCTTTTTTGTTTTGCGGCTTATTGAGGTAAAGGGATGAATGATGAGTTAAAATTGCAGAACAGGCTGAAGGAGGCGCGGCTTGAAAAAAAGCTCTCGCAGTCTCAGCTCGCAGAAATGGTAGGTGTTTCGCGAAACACGATCAGTTCGATCGAGACCGGACAATTTAACCCAACTGCCAAGTTGGCTCTCATTCTCTGTATCGCTTTGGACAAGAAATTTGAAGAATTATTTTATTTTTAGGAGGTCACCATGGATCACTTATTGCTTCTGATATTGGGCATATTCCTGTCAACTCTTGGTAGCGTAAATATAAAGGGAAATATCAGCACCATCCATTCCTACAACCGTCGGAAAGTAAAAGAGGAAGATGTTCCCAAATACGGCAGGGCCGTTGGCACGGGAACGCTTGTCATTGGTGTTTCCCTTATATTATCCTATCTCGTCACATTCTGGAATACAGATGCCATCGATTATATCGTTCTTCCGGCGCTGGTAGTCAGCTTAGCTTTCATTTTATATGGACAAATCAAGTACAACCACGGTATCTTTTGACCGTTCGCCCTCTCATAATGTTGAAATAGGAAAAGAGCTTGAGAAAACTTTCTCAAGCTCTTTTTGTTTTCGGTTATGTATGTCACAACAGAAGCTGCCATGTACGCCGCAGTAGGACAGAGATATATCACAACTGCGCGCTCTTCCCTGCTGAAAAAGTCAGCATTTGCAAGGGGTTTAGTCCTGGTCCCAGTTGTGGTAGGTGTTCTGCACGTCCTCGTTGTCGTCGAGCATGTCGAGCAGCTTTTCCATGTTCTTGATATCCTCTTCGCTCTCGAGCTTGACATAGGTCTGCGGGACAAGGCTGATATCCGCGCTGACAAAGGCGTAGTTCTTCTCCTCGAGCGCCTTGACGACGTCGTTGAACGCGTCGGGGTCGGTCGTGATCTCGAAGACGTTGTCCTCGGCGTTGAAGTCGTCGGCACCGGCGTCGAGCGCGTCCATCATGACGGCATCCTCGTCGTAGTCGCCGTCCTCATTGTCGATGATGATGACGCCCTTGCGGTCGAACGACCAGCTGACGCAGCCCTGCGCGCCCATGCCCTTGCCGTACTTATCGAAGTAGTGGCGGACCTCCGGCGCGGTGCGCTGGCGGTTGTCGGTCAGCGCCTCGACGATGACGGCCACGCCGCCGGGGCCGTAGCCCTCGTAGGTGACGGACTCGTAGTTGTCGGTGTTGCCCGAGCCGAGCGCCTTGTCGATGGTGCGCTTGATGTTGTCGTTGGGCATGTTGGCGGCCTTCGCCTTGGCGATGACGGTCGCGAGACGGGAGTTGTTATTCGGATCGCCCGAGCCGCCCTGCTTGACGGCGACGATGATCTCCTTGGCGATCTTGGTGAAAGCGGCGCTGCGCTTGGCGTCAGCCGCGCCCTTCGTCTTTTGAATATTGTGCCACTTGGAATGTCCGGACATGATGTGATCTCTCCTTACAGATAGTATTGAATGACGTCTCTGTGCGACGTCGATATTACGGTTTTCACCTCGGGGAAATGCTGCTCCAAATACGCCTTGACCGCCGGACAGACGACATTCTCCGTCGGAAAATGCCCCGCGTCGATCAGGTTGAGTCCCCGCGTATCCAGAAAATCGTTGTAGCGCAGATCGCTCGTCACGAACGTGTCGCAGCCCTGCGCAATGGCCTGCGGGATGTATTCGCCGCACGCGCCACCGCCGACGGCCACGCGGTGCACCCGCCCGCTGCCGCGGCAATAGCGCAAGCCGCCGCAGCCGAGTAATTTTATCACATCCCGCAGGAACTCTTCAAGCCCTTTTTCGCAGGAAAGTGTGCCAATACGCCCGATTTTTTCGTCATTGAGCAAAAAAACATCGTTCAGACCCAGTTTTTTCGCCAGACAGTCGTTCACGCCGCCGTCCGCGGCGTCCAGATTCGTGTGCATGCAGATGGCGGAAATGTCGTTTTTGACGAGCGTGGTCAAAACGCCGCCAAGGCGCGTGTCAGGCCGCAGCGTCTGCATCTCGCGCTCGTGCCAGCGCACGTTCATCACCGGATGGTGGGACACGATGAGCTGCGCACCGCAGTCGATGGCCTCCTGCACCACGCGCTCGGTGATATCGAGCGCCACCACGATGCGCTCGACCTCCTGTCCGGGATCTCCAACGAGGTGGCCGACGTTGTCCCAGTCCATCGCACTCTCGCACGGCGCCCAGGAAAAAAGGCTCTGCTCGATCTCATGTACCGTTGCCATGTTCCCACTCTCCTTTTCTTCTTTCGATCTCTTCGATGAGATTTTCAAGATGCGCGATGCGCACATCCTTATCCGTGAGCGACGAAACGGCAAGACCGTCTCTCGCCCGATTGAGCTTTATGAGATGCTGCGACAGATACTCGCCGTACAGCGGGTCGGACCGCAGCAGAAAGCCCGTCAGCGCGTCCGCCTCGCTCAGCTCCTGCCCCGCTCCCGCGGTCACACGGAAGACGACATAGAGCTGCTCCTTGTCGCGCACGAGCGTCTCGCTCAAAAAGCGGTAGCCGTGCCCGCAGAGCCAGCGGCGCAGAAGGTCGACCTTCGTCTGCGGCTGCAAAATGAGCGTATGCGCGCCCTCATGCGTCCAGGGCGCGGCCTCGAGAATGCCGAGGATCGTCTCGCCGCCCATGCCGGCGATGGCGATGGCATCGCACTCCTCCGCCTTGATCTTCGCAAGGCCCGGGCAGAGGCGGAAATCCATGCGCTCCGTCACGCCGTATCCCCGCGCCGTCGCGCGCGCGGGGTCGAGCGGCAGCGCGTTGATATCCGACGCGATGGCGCTCTCGATGCGTCCGTGCTGCAAAAGCCACACGGGAAGATAGCCGTGGTCGGTGCCGACGTCGGCCAGTCTCGCGCCTTGCGGCACAAGGTTTGCAATGCATTGCAGCCGCGGCTGAAGCTGTAATTCCTTTTCCACCGCCGCCCTCCTTTCGCTGAGCGAATAAGACGCATACGGAAGACCCGTATGCGTCCTTTTCTTATTCCTTGACGGGCTTGTTGGCCTCTTCGTTCACGAGAGCCAGCAGCTTCTCCACGTCGATGCCGTGGACCATGCAGGCCTCTTCCACCGTCTCACCGCGGGAGCTGGGGCAGCCCAGGCAGTGCATGCCGATCGACAGGAAGATCGGCGCGGTCTGCGGCGCAACGTCCAGAATGTCACCGATGATGGTGTCGCGCTTAATTTCGATCATGTTTGATTCACCTCCGTGAAAATAGCTGAAAATAGTTTATCCCATTTTTCGCACTTTTTCAATAGGAAATGTGAAAAAAGGCCTGTCAACACGACCAAAAAAGAAAGACGCCCGCCTTGGCGGACGTCTTTCGATCAAAACGTTTACAAGAATTACTGCTCAGCGCGCATCTTGGCGAAGCACTCGCTGCAGTAGACCGGACGGTCGGACTTGGGCTCGAAGGGAACCTTGGCCTCGCCGCCGCAAGCTGCGCAGACTGCGGTGAAGTACTCACGGGGACCGCGGGCGGCGTTCTTGCGAGCGTCGCGGCAGGCCTTGCAGCGCTGGGGCTCGTTCTGGAAGCCGCGCTCCGCGTAGAACTCCTGCTCACCGGCAGTGAACACGAACTCTTTGCCGCACTCTTTGCAAACTAAAGTCTTGTCTTCGTACATGATTTTACCCTCTCTTTGAATCAGAAAAAAATATATGCGTTCAGCGTTTGCTGATATCGCCGGAAAAAATGTGCTGCGCAGCCTTGCGTCGAACGCGCTGCACGGCGTTGTCCACCGACTTCGGAGACTTGCCCACGGCCTTCGCGATCTCTCGGCAGGAAAGGCCTTCCAAATAGTACCCTAAGATCTTCGCCTCGAACTCGGACAAGTGCTTGCGGGTACTTTCGAGTAAGCTCTCCACGTGGTCCCGCTCCGCGATGAGGAGCTCGGGGTCTGTGTGGCTGGGGTCCAAAGTACCGGCGGTGTAAGAAGAACTGTCAAAGAAAGGGGTATCAAGGGATATGGATTCGTTCAGCGGATAATGCTTGCCGCGGGAAGCGGCACGGAGCGCGGAGAACAGGCGGTTGCGGATACAGATCTCTGCATACGTGTGAAACGACGCCGCCTTGTCTGCGTCATACTCCCGTATCGCCTGAATGAGACCGAACATGCCTTCCTGGATCAAATCTTCCCCATCGCCGCCGGCGAGGAAAAGCGGACGCGCACACGCGCGAACCATCCCGTAGTAGCGCGTGACGAGAAGCTCTTCTGCTTCCCTGTTACCCGCAGCGGCCATGGTGCACAGCTGCTCATCCGTGCAGGCTGCAAGCTCTTTATGATGGCTCTCATTCTGATGATACTGCATGTATTATACCTTCTGTGCTCAGGTTTTGTCAAGTATTTACGAAAATTCAGTATTAGCGCTAACGATTTTACAGCATTTTTATCACATTAACCAAATTCTCGGCTGCAAGAAGGGCGATTTGTTCGGTTTTTGCCTCAACCATGACACGGATGAGCGCCTCCGTGCCGCTCGGGCGGACGAGCACACGCCCCTCGCCGGAGAGCTTTCCCTCCTCCAGCGCGATGGCCGCGGCCAGCGCATCAGAGGCCATGATGGCGTCCTTCACGCCGCGCTCGTGCGAAACGGGAACGTTGAGCAGCACCTGCGGGTACTGCGGGCAGACGGACGCAAGCTCAGAGGCCTTCTTCCCGCTGCGCGCGAGCACGTCGAGGAACTGCAAAGCTGTCAGCTGGCCGTCGCCGGTCGTGGCATAGTCGGTGAAGATCGTGTGGCCCGACTGCTCGCCGCCGAGCTTGTAGCCGCACTCGTTCATCTTTTCAAGCACGTTGCGGTCGCCCACGCTCGTGCAAACGAGGCCCACGCCGTTTTCGCGGCAGAACTCGTGCAGGCCGAGATTCGACATGACCGTCGCGACGATCGTGCCGCCGGAGAGCTTTCCGCGGCGCTTCATGTCCGAGCCGCAGACCGCGAGCACCTTGTCGCCATCGATGATGCCGCCCTGCTCGTCGACGAGAAGGCAGCGGTCGGCGTCGCCGTCGAACGCGACGCCGACGTCATAGCCGCCCGCGACGACCTTTTGCGCGAGGTCGTCGAGATGCGTCGAGCCGCAGTGGTCGTTGATGTTCACGCCGTCCGGCTCGCGGTGGATAAAATCGCAGAAGCAGCGGAAGCGGCCAAAGAGCTCCGGCGCCGTCGCGGACGACGCGCCGTTTGAACAGTCAACGAGCACGCGAAGGCCGGACAGGTCGCTCTCGATCGTGCCCGCTAAATGGTCAATGTATGCCTCGCGCGACTGTCTTAAGCCGTGGCGCAGGACGCCGATCTCACCGTGCGTCGCAGCGGGATAGATGTCGGTGAGGATTTTTTCCTCCACCTGCTCTTCGATCGCGTCGGGCAGCTTGTAGCCCTTTTCGTTAAAGACCTTGATGCCGTTGTGCTCATAGGGGTTATGCGAGGCGGAGATCACGATGCCCGCGTCCGCGCCTTTGAGCACGGTCAGGTACGCGACCGCTGGGGTTGGCAGCACGCCGAACGGCATCACGTCGCCGCCGACGGAGCAAATGCCCGCGATCAGCGCGCTTTCGAGCATATCGGACGAAATGCGCGTGTCCTTGCCGATGGTGATGACCGGCTTTCTGCCCTTTTCTTCCTTCAAAACGGCCGCGATGGCCTTGCCCGTGCGGAACGCGAGATCAGCCGTGAGATTCTCCCCCACGACGCCGCGGATGCCGTCGGTGCCAAACAGTTTTCCCATGATTTCGATTCCTCTTCTCAAAAAGATTTGAAGTTTTGCTGTAAAGTAGTTTTCATTTATAGACTAAGCTGTTCCGGTACTTCGTCCATGCTCTTGGGCACGGAGAGGCCTAAGTGCTCATACGCCTTGCGCGTCACGCAGCGTCCCCTCGGCGTACGCTGCAAAAAGCCGAGCTGCATGAGATACGGCTCGTAAACATCCAGCAGCGTGACGGCTTCCTCGCCAATAGTCGCGGCCAGCGTCTCGATGCCGACGGGGCCGCCGCCGTAGTTTTCGATGATGGCGCGCATCATCCGGTGGTCGATGGGGTCTAATCCGAGGTCGTCGATCTCGAGCGCGCGGAGCGCTTCGTCCGCAACCTCCTTCGTGATGACGCCATCGGCCCGCACGTCCGCAAAGTCGCGCACGCGGCGCAGCATGCGGTTCGCGATACGCGGCGTACCGCGCGAGCGGCGCGCGATCTCGAGCGCGCCCGTCGGGTCGATGTCGACATTTAGGATGCTCGCCGAGCGCGTGACGATCTTCGAAAGCTCCTGCGGCGTGTAAAGCTCCAGGCGCAGCGTGACACCGAAGCGGTCGCGCAGCGGCGCGGACAGCTGGCCCGCGCGCGTCGTCGCGCCGATGAGCGTGAAATGCGGCAGGTCGAGACGTATGGAGTTCGCACTCGGGCCCTTGCCGACGATGATGTCGATGGCGTAGTCCTCCATCGCGGGGTAGAGGATCTCCTCTACGCTGCGGTTCAGGCGGTGAATCTCGTCGACAAACAGGATGTCGCCTTCACTCAGGTTTGTGAGCAGCGCCGCAAGGTCGCCCGCCTTTTCGATGGCGGGGCCGGACGTGATGCGGATGTTCACGCCCATTTCCTGGGCAATAATGCCCGCGAGCGTCGTCTTGCCGAGGCCCGGAGGGCCGTGCAGCAGCACGTGGTCGAGCGATTCGCCACGCTTTTTCGCCGCCGCGATGAAGACGGCGAGGTTGCCCTTCGCCTTCTCCTGCCCGATGTATTCCGAGAGCGTCTTCGGGCGCAGAGAGCCCTCCTGCGCGTCCTCGCTCAGGAAGGTCTTGGCCACGATAGGCTCTTCATAAATATCGGTCCCAA
>CALAAN010000138.1 GCA_937884915.1 uncultured Oscillibacter sp. | reverse complement strand
GCCGTAGGTGCAGGTGTGGGAGTCCGCGCCGATCACGGCCTCGCCCGGGGCGACGAGCCCCTGCTCGGGCAGCAGCGCGTGCTCGATGCCCATCGTGCCGACGTCGTAGAAGTGGTCGATGTCGAAGCGGCGGGCGAAGGTGCGGCACTGCTTGCACTGCGTAGCGGACTTGATGTCCTTGTTCGGCGCGAAGTGGTCCATCACCATCGCGATGCGGCTCTTGTCGAAGACCTTTTCAAAGCCCGCGGACTCAAATTCGTTGATGGCCACGGGGGTGGTGATGTCGTTGCCGAGGACGAGGTCGAGCTTTGCCTGGATGAGCTGTCCCGCGCGCACGCTCTCAAGTCCCGCGTGTTTTGCGAGAATTTTCTGCGTCATTGTCATGCCCATGTCGCGTTTCTCCTTTCAGTTGCCGGATTCCATGATCTTGTTGATGCCGTTGACGTAGGCGCGGATCGACGATTCGATGATATCGGTCGAAAGGCCCGAGCCGGTGTAGGACCGGCCGTCGGGGCCGGAGACCTTGACGACGGCCTCGCCGATGGCGTCCTCGCCGTCCGTGACGGCGTTGAGGCTGAAGCTCTCGAGCTTCACGTCCATATCGAGCATGCGGTTGATGGCCTTGAACGAGGCGTCCAGCGGGCCCGTGCCGATGGCGACGTCTTCGATCTGCTCGTCGCCGCGCTGGAGCTTGATGCACGAGATGTTCGGCACGCCGTGGCCCGTGTTGACCACATGGCTCACGAGCTGGCAGCTGCCCTGCACCGCGGCCTGACGGTGGAGCACGAGCGCCTCGATGTCGCTGCTCGTGATGTTCTTTTTCTTGTCGGCGAGGTCCTTGAAGCGGATGAACACGCTTTCGAGCTCCTCATCGCTGAGTTCATAGCCCATGGATTCGAGCTTTTCGCGCAGCGCGTGCTTGCCGGAGTGCTTGCCGAGCACCATCGTGTTCTGCGGGATGCCGACGTCAGTGGAGTTCATGATCTCATAGGTTCTCGCGTTGGCGATGACGCCGTGCTGGTGGATGCCGGATTCATGCGCGAAGGCGTTCGCGCCGACGATGGCCTTGCTCGGCGGGATGGGCACGCCCGTGATGTTGCTCAGCAGCTTGCTCGAGCGGTAGATCTGCTTGGTGTTCACGCCGGTCTCGGCGTCGTAAAAGTCCTTTCTCGTGCGCAGCGCCATGACGATCTCCTCGAGGCTCGCGTTGCCTGCGCGCTCGCCGATGCCGTTGACCGTGCATTCGACCTGCGCCGCGCCTGCGCGGACGCATTCGAGCGAATTGGCCACAGCCATACCGAGGTCATTGTGGCAGTGGACGGAGATGTCGACGTGCTCGACGCCTTCGATATTTTTGCGCAGGTACGTGATGAGGTCGTACATTTCCTGCGGCGTGGAGTAACCGACGGTGTCGGGCACGTTCAGCGTTGTCGCGCCTGCGGCGACGGCGGTGGAGTAGCACTGGGCCAGAAACGCCCAGTCGGAGCGGGAGGCGTCCTCAGCGGAAAACTCGATGTCATCGCAGTAGCTCTTGGCGTAGGCGACCATCTCGCGGATGCGGTCGATGACCTGCTCGCGCGTCATCTTGAGCTTGTACTCCATGTGGATGTCGCTCGTCGCGAGGAAGACGTGGATGCGGGGGTGGTTGGCCTCCTTCACGGCGTCCCACGCCGCGTCGATATCGCCCTTGGCGCAGCGCGCGAGCGAGGCGACCGTGCAGTTCGTCACCGCGGCGGCGATGGCCTGCACGCTCTTGTGGTCCATGGGAGACGCGATGGCGAAGCCTGCCTCGATCACATCGACACCCAGCTTTTCAAGCTGGCGGGCCATTTCGATCTTTTCCGTCAGATTCATGCTGCAGCCGGGGGACTGCTCGCCGTCTCGTAAGGTCGTGTCAAAAATTTTAATGCGTTTCATGGTGTGTTCCTCCTGCTCTTTTTTCTCTCGCATAGCAACAAAAAAAGCCTCCGTCTCTTCCCTTGAAGAGACGAAAGCTCAAAACTTCCGCGGTACCACTCTTGTTGGCATGAAATATGCCCGCTTTCTGCATCGGCTTACAATCAAGCGAATGCGCCTCGTTGGTAACGGTGAGGAGATCCGGCTGCGCCTAAACGAAAATCGTCTCAGCGGAGCTACTCAGGGGCCAGTGACATCGTTCCACTCTGCATTGCCTCGCAGCGACCGGCAACTCTCTGAAGCGTCTATGGGACGAATTTTTCCCCGTCACGGTATTTGTGAACTATGAGATTCAGTGATGCCACTATAATCGCCCGCCCCCGCTTTGTCAAGCGGGGAAAACGGGAATTTCTGATTCTGACAAATTTTGCGAAAGATGATAAGGAACATTTGTGCGCCCTGCTGCCTATCGCTGCGGATCTTCATCCTGCGAGCGGTAGTGTTTACGGCGGCGGGCAAGGCAGTATTCGCTGAGCATGCGGAAACAGGCGTCGATCTCATCTTCCGAGTAGCGCTCGAAAAGAGGGGCCAGCGTTGTGCCGAAAACACGCTCATCGTAGGCGCGGTGCAGCTCGTTGAGCGCCATTCCCTGATCGGTCGCGGCATAGAGCTGCTTGCGGCGGCTGTCGGGCGCGGGAAGACGGGTGACGAGGCCTTTGTCCTCGAGCTTTTTCATCATCTGCGAGACGGATGCCTTGGCCTTGTCCCAGTCGCGTGAGAGCTCTGTCACGGTTTTGCCAGGGTGGTCAATGATATATTTGAGCGCATGGACCTCGACCGGTGTAAAAAGCTCTCCTGTGCCGTAGTCGATGGGGATGTTGGAGGCCATGTAGAGCTGCGAAGCCTGATGCAGGATATCAGCCCGATCAGCGTTGGTGTAGTGCTTCATGTAAGATCTCCTTGCGGAAATGGGATGAAACCAGTATAGCAGAAAAAAGAACGGAAATCCAGCACCTTAGAGGGTTGACAGCAAGTGATAAACGTGCTACGCTTCATATTGTTAGGAAGCCTTACAAGATGACGCGAGAAAATGAGAGAAAAGGCTTTCGGGAAAGGATGAGATCATATGGAAGTCAAACGCATCTGCGCACTCTATTTCAGTCCCACGGACAATACGCGCCGCGTCGTCTGCGCCGCGGCCAATGCGCTGGCAAAGCGTTATCAGCTGCCCTGTGAAGATATTTCGATCACGCTGCCGCAGGAGCGCGTGGAGTATACTTTCGGGGAGAGCGATCTTATCGTGATCGGCGCGCCGACCTATGCCGGCAAGCTGCCGAACAAGCTGCTGCCGTATTTCCAGTCCGGTCTGCACGGAAACGGTGCGCTGGCTGTGGCGGTCGTGACTTACGGCAACCGCTCGTTCGATAATTCGCTTGCCGAGCTTTGCGCCACATTGGAGGCGGATGGCTTCCACACGGCGGCGGGCGGCGCGTTTGTCGGTACGCACGCTTTTTCCGACGCGCTGGCACCGGGGCGGCCCGGGGAGGACGACCTGCGCGAGATCAATCAATTTGCCGCAGCGATCGCGGAAAAGCTCGACCGTGCGGAAGGTATTCCCGCTCCGGCCGCTGTGGACGGCGATGCGGCTGCGCCCTATTATGTGCCCAAGGGAACGGACGGCGCGCCTGCAAAGTTTTTGAAGGCCGCGCCCAAAACAGATCCGGAGAAATGCACGCGCTGCGGCCTCTGCGCGTCGCAGTGCCCGATGGGGTCCATCAGCGCGGACGATCCGAGCGTCATCACCGGTGTTTGCATCAAGTGCCAGAGCTGCATCCGCAAGTGTCCGCAGCACGCCAAATACTTTGACGATGCGGCATTCCTGTCCCATGTGCGGATGCTGGAGCAGAACTTCACCCGCCGCGCGGAGAATAAAACCTTCCTGTAAGGATGAAAAAATGTCCGGCCCCAATGGAGCCGGACGTTTTTTCATTTGATGTCAGCCAAAGATCAGGCTGCCGAGTCCCGTGGAGGTCAGAAACAGAATGAGCATAACGACGGGGACGATGTATTTCATCATCACGCTGTAGAGCTTGGCGCGGCCAAAGTGCTCGCCGTTTTTCTCGACCTCGGCGATGATCCACTTCGGGCCCACGACCCAGCCGACTAAGATACTTGTGAGCAGGCTGATGAACGGCATGAGGAAGCTGTTGCTGATGTAGTCCATCACGTCGAGCAGCTGCGCGGTCGAGCCGTTGGGCAGCGGGAACTCAAAGTAGAGCACGTTGTAGCCGAGGCAGATGAGCACAGCCGTCACGAGCGAATAGACGCCCACGGCGGCGCACATCTCCTTGCGCGACTTGTGGAAGATCTCCATGCAGTTGGCGACGAGCGTCTCCATCACGGACACGCAGCTCGTCAGCGCGGCAAAGTCGAGCGCGAGGAAGAACACCGCGCCCACGACGCGGCCCACGCCGCCCATCGCGGCGAAGACCTTTGGCAGGCTGATGAACGTCAGGCTCGGGCCGCTGGCCATGCCGTCGGTGCCGAGGAAGACATAGACGGCGGGAATGATCATCAATCCCGCGAGGAACGCGACGCCCGTGTCGAAAATTTCGATCTGGTTGTTGGCCTTGTTGAGGTCGACGTCATCCTTGACATAGCTGCCGTAGGTGATCATGATGCCCATGCTGACGCTGAGCGAGAAGAAGAGCTGGCTCATCGCGTCGAGCGCGATGTTCAAAAAGCGCTGGACGGTCAGGCCCGTGAAGTCGGGCTTGATGTAAATGAGCAGACCCTCGATGCCCGTGCGCGTGACGCCGCTCTCGTCCGTGTAAGAGAGCGTGAGCGAGAAGATGGCGATGCCGATGATGAGCAGCAGCAGCCCCGGCATGATGTAGCGGGAGTACTTTTCAATGCCCTTTTCGACGCCGCAGTACACGACCCACGCCGTCAGCGCCAAAAAGATCAGCATGAAGACGATGGGCGAGACGGGGGAGGTGATGAACGAGGTGAAAAAGCCGTCCTGCGCGGCGTCGCTGCCGTTCGAGACGAGGTAGAGGGTAAAGTACTTCGTGATCCAGCCGCCGATGACGGAGTAATACGTCATGATGAGCGTGGGGACGAGAAAGGTGAGGTAGCCCAAAAACTTCCACTTCTTGTTGAGCGTTGCAAAGGCATTGAGGGCGTTCTGCTTTGTGCGGCGGCCGATGGCCACGTCGGTCGTCAGCAGCGTGAAGCCGAACGTCAGCACCAGCACGAGATAGACGAGCAGGAACAGTCCGCCGCCGTCCTTGGCACAGAGATAGGGAAAGCGCCAGATGTTGCCGACGCCCACCGCGCTGCCCGCCGCGGCCAGTACAAAGCCGAGCGAGCCGCTGAAACTACTGCTTTTTTTCATGTTCGATTCTCTCTTTTCTTTCCTGTAAATGGAATGACTAATGCCCCATTATAGCAGAAGAAACCGAATTAGCAAGGGGAGAGACGCTAAAAATGCAGGAATTCTTGCGAAAATGCGATAAAATATCTCACCAACAGCCTACTGGTGAGATATTATATTCATATTAAGATTAGACCTTGTCATGCTCGCCGGCTTCATCAGCGAAGACGGCCTCGAATTCCTCGGCGCTCATCGTCTCGTGCGCGAGCAGGAACTCTGCCACGGCGACAAGGTGCTTCTGGTCACGCGAGAGGATATCCTCGCAGCGTTCGTAGGCGGCGTCGACGATGGACTTGACCTCCTCGTCGATCTGCGCGGCGACCTGCTCGGAGTAGGGCTTGGCCTGCGCCATCGAGCGGCCGATGAAAATTTCATCGTGGCCGGATTCAAACGAGATCGAGCCGAGCCTGTCGCTCATGCCGTACACCGTGACCATCTTGCGCGCGATCTGCGAGGCGCGCTGGATGTCGTTCGACGCGCCGGTCGAAATGTCGCCGAGCATCAGCTTTTCCGCCACGCGCCCGCCGAGCAGCGAGACGATCTGCTCTTCCATATAGCGCTTGGACTGGTACGAGCGGTCCTCCGTGGGCAGCGAGATCGTCATGCCGCCCGCGCCGCCGCGCGGGACGATCGTGATCTGGTGCACGGGGTCATGCGTCGGCAGCGCGTGCATCACGATGGCGTGACCGGCCTCGTGATAGGCGGTCAGCTTGCGCTCGTGCTCGCTGACGACGCGGCTCTTCTTCTCGGGGCCCGCGATGACCTTGATCTCCGCCTCGGAAAAATCAGCCATCGTGATGAGCTTGCTGCCGCGGCGCGCGGCGAGCAATGCCGCCTCGTTCGAGAGGTTCTCAAGATCCGCACCCGTGAAGCCGGGTGTGCCCTTGGCGACGGTGGAGAGATCCACATCCTCGGCAAGGGGCTTGTTCTTGACGTGGATCTTCAGAATCTCCTCGCGGCCGCGGATGTCGGGAAGCCCCACGTAGACCTGACGGTCGAAGCGGCCCGGGCGCAGCAGCGCGGGGTCAAGAATGTCGGCGCGGTTCGTCGCCGCCATGACGACGACGCCCTGATTCGTGCCGAAGCCGTCCATTTCGACGAGCAGCTGGTTGAGCGTCTGCTCGCGCTCGTCGTGGCCGCCGCCGAGGCCCGTGCCGCGCTGGCGGCCCACGGCGTCGATCTCGTCGATGAAGATGATGGCGGGGGCGACCTTTTTCGCCTGTTCGAAGAGGTCGCGCACGCGGCTCGCGCCGACGCCGACGTACATCTCGACAAAGTCAGAACCGGAGATCGACAGGAACTGCACGCCCGCCTCGCCCGCGACCGCGCGGGCCAGCAGGGTTTTACCCGTGCCCGGAGGGCCGACGAGCAGCACGCCCTTGGGGATGCGAGCGCCGAGGTCGATGAACTTCGACGGCTCCTTGAGAAAATCGACGATCTCCTGCAATTCCTCTTTTTCCTCATCTGCACCGGCGACGTCGGCAAACGTCGTAGGGCGCTTGTTGTCCCCGCC
>CALAAN010000137.1 GCA_937884915.1 uncultured Oscillibacter sp. | reverse complement strand
AAAACGTTCCATCATTTCCTCGCGATGCTGCTTGCGCTTCTGCTCTGCCTGAGCCTGACCGCCTGCGGCGACAGCAGCGATGACGTCACGGGCGACGACTGGCGCGCGAGCGGCGTGGTCGCCGCCGAGGGCACCATCACGCACGAGGGCGAGGGCAGCGTCAAGGTGCTCGTCACCGTGGGACCCGAGAGTGCAGCCTTCTACCGCGACGAGCCCGAGCAGGAGCTTTTCGACAGCGTGTCCTTCCCCGTGACGGTCGAGGACGCGAACGACGACGGCACGGGCTTTGACATTTCGTTCGACGACATCACCTGTGACGGCGAGAGCGACGTCATCGTGACGTTCCAGCACGCCGACATGAGCACGACGCAGATGGTCTGGTTCTGGGACGCCGACGAGCGCTATGTCTTCGAGCCGGACTACTCCTACTTCCACGAAAACGACGTGCAGACCGACCTGACCGACACGCCCTATTTCTCCGACAACGGCCTGCAGATCAACGCCGCGGTCAACACGGGCACGTATCTTCTGGAAAACGGCGTTTCCTGCTACTCCGGCCTTGGCGACGGCTATGAGAGAAACGACTGCTACTGGGAGGTCGTGAAACACAGCGACCAGTCGCACGACGGCATCCGCGAAATTCAGTTTGACGCGGTCTGCTATATTCCCAAGAGCTCCATCCCATACTTCACCGAGCAGTACATGACCAACACCGACAGCGAGCTCTACGACTACTACACCGGCATGTGGTTCACTGCCGCCACCGCCTACGGCAACAGCCAGCGCGGCGACAACTACTATGTCCACACCGTCGACTATAACGGCGAGGAATACCTCATCGAATTCACCTACTCGACCGACTGGCAGTACAACGTCAGCGATTGGGCGATGGTGCTGACCAAGAGCTACATGGTCTACCTGCCCGACGATTACGACGGACTGGTCTTTGCCGCCATGCCGCAGCTCGACAACTATAAGGACTGCGCCAAGCGGATGCAGCTCGACAGCATCGCACCCGAGGCGAGCATCATGGACATCGACCTCGTCGATCCCTACAACACGCTGTTTTTCAGCATCTGCTACTAAAAAGGCGGTGAACGGCATGACGCATCGAACGTATCTTCTGCCGCTCGTGCTCACACTGCTGCTTCTTCTGAGCCTGACCGCCTGCGGAGACAGCGAATCTGACGATACGCAAAGCGGCTATGAGACCGTCATGGACATGGACTTTCTCGATGGGATGTGGAGCATCGACGGCACTTCGAAGCTGTACTTTGACAGTGAGGAGGGCTTTTACGCCTACCGCACCGGCTGGGGACTTGGCGGGCGCGGAGAATTTGAACTGTCCGAGGCGAGTGGCCGGCCGATGATCTACTTCAACGGCTTTCTCTACAACTTTCTTCTGCGCGACGACGGCGTGCTGCTGCCGAACCGGAACGGCGAGGGCGACGGATTCACCATCCATCGAAACACCTTCCTCCGCGACGACGAGGCGGAGATCGTCGAATGGGACAAAAGCAACTGGGACGGCATGTGGCAAAACGCCCTTGGCGAGACCATCGTCATCGACTCGTCGCTCATGCAGTACATCGCCTGCTCGCCGGACTATTCCATGAGCGGCACCATGAACGACGAGGGCGAGGGCATGGGCCTCTACCTCTACGACAACGGGACGCGCGACTACCTCTGCCCCGGCGACGACGGCAACAGCTTTACCCTCTCCGCCGAGCGCTTTGGCCGCTACGGGGACGACCAGCACTTTGACGGCGTCTTTTACCGCAACGCCGACTTCTACACCTATACGGACATGGAAAACGCGGAGTTCTATGAAGACGAGTACTCCACGTTCTACATCTGGTACTATGACGGCGTGAACCGCTACCTTTTAGGCAACGATTACACCATCGGCGAAGACGGCCTTGCCTACCACTATGAAGACGGGCTCGTTTATCCCGCGGGCTGGATCCCTGAAGCACCGTACGACCCCGCCGACGACTGGGGCGAAAACTGGATGGACAACTGGGATATTTGAAAACGCCGTGATAAAGGATGGATGTGAAATGACAGGAAGAGAAAAACTCAGCGACGCCGAGCTTTCGAAAAAGCTCGGACACTATCAGAAAATGTCGCGCATCTGGCTTTCAGTGGGCCTTTTGGGCCCTGTGAGCGGCATGGTCTCGTACTTTGCCGTGCGGGACACCGCGCTCAAGGCCGTCCTGACGGGGGTACTGTTCTTCGGCGGCATCTGCTGCGCGATCTTTTTGGGCGGCAGCGCGCAAAAGAGGCTCCAGGCCCTGATACAGGAGCAGTTTGGAGACTTTTTCCGCGCGGAATGGGAAAAGGCCTTCGGCCCGGATCTGCACACGCCGGAAATGCGCATTGACGAGCCGTTTCTCCGGACGCTCCGCCTGCTGGACGGTCAGTGGGAGGAATGTACGGTGGAGAACCTCCATGAGGGCGATTATCGCGGCGTGCATTTTTCCGCCGCCAACGTGCGGCTGGACCATGTGTATGAGCGAGGGTGCGGTCAAGAAGGCTATGAGACCTGCCACGAGATGGTCTTCAAAGGCCTCGTGCTGCGCTGCGAAACGCAGACGCCCGCCCCCTCCCCCGTCCTCGTCAACGCAAGGACGGAGGACAGTCCGCGCGGCGCGGCAACGGGCGATGCGCTGTTTGACCGATGCTTCTGCGTCACAGCGGAGCCGGAGCAGGATGCCCTCTTCCTTCTTACCCCGCAGTTTATGGAGGTGCTGAACGAGTTCAGACAACGCGTCGAAAGACAGCTTTTGGGCTTCCGCTGGGAAGGGCGGGTGCTCTCGCTGGCGGTGGAAACAGACTACGGCTTTGCCGCCGTTGCCAGTAATGTGGACCTGCGCGACCTTGACGCCCTGCGCCGCAGCTATTGCGCGTCGCTGCACGCAATGGAGGAAACGCTGGATCTTCTGCTGAAAAACACCGCTCTTTTTGCGGCGCAGGACTGAGAAAGGATAACACCATGGAGAAAAATCAAACAATGACAGATGAACAGCTCGCGCGCGAGCTGCAAAACGGCAAGCACGGCGGCGGCCGCGGCAAGCTCCTCACCGTGATAGGCTGCGTCGTGGCTGCAATTGGTATTTTCACCTCAGTCACGGCGCTGACGGTCATCGGCATCGTCGTCGCGCTGCTTGGGCAGGGCGTTCTGAACAAGCACAAAAAGGCTGCCGGAAAAGCGGTCTTTGAATCCCTCGTGCCGGAGATCATGAACGCAAACTTTGAAGACGTGCAGCTCATCGGAAAGCGAAACCTCGTGGATATCAAAGGCTCAGGCATCCCCCTGCCTTCATACGTCTACGACAACGCCAAGGGCCGCATCGACTTCACCTACCGCGGCCTTGCGTCCGAGCTCTGCTCCGTCACGCTGACGGACGTGAACGAATATCTCAATGAGAACAACGACATGATGGAGTCCGCCGAGCGCGTGGTCTACAAGGGTCAGTGGATGGCCTGCGAGCTCGGCAAAACATACCCCGCCGAGCTCATGTTCTGGCCGCGCGGCAAGCTCGACAAGCTCTTCCGCGCCAAAACGATCAAGACGGACTACGAGGACTTCAACAAGCATTTCAACCTGAGCTGTGACGACACGGACTGGGCGCTGCGCTTTTTGAGCCCCAGCCGCATGGAGCGCATTCTTGCGCTTACGGGCAGCGCCTTCGGCGATTTTTCCGTCAGCCTGCACGCCGACGGAACCTTGTACATCGCCGTACACAGCGGCCGCGGCTTTTTCGACGTCGGCAAGGGCAAGGAAGCGCCCGACGCGCTGCGCCGCCGCTTCACCCGCGAGCTCAAGTGGTACACCGACATGATCGACGTCTTCCGCCCCGCGGCGGAGTGAAGAAAGGAGCGGTCTCATGCAGCTTTGGGTCGCAGCACTGCTGTTTCTCCTGTCCATCGCGGGCGTCGTGCTCTCGGCGCGAAACCTCCGGCAAAAAAGATCGCTTCGCGTCGCCTGCATCACGCTCTGCGCCGTGATCGCCGCGGCCTGCGCGGTCTATATCGCACTGACGGCGATCCTGCTCTATGCGGCGAGCACCAAGTGATCTTCTGCGCTTCACACAAATGAAAAATCCCATCAGCTCGTTGAGCTGATGGGATTTTGTTCTGCTATTTTCGGGTGGAAACTGAGCCTTCCTTACTTCTTCTCCACCGCGCGGCCGATCAGGTAGCACACCGCGGCGACCACCATGCCGTTGATCGAGGCGATGCCCCAATGCACCAGATTCGCTACCACCGCGCCGAGCACCACGCCGATCACCGCGAACCAGTTGACATTCTCGCTGACCTCCACATCCTGATACTTTTCCTTATTCAAGAAGTAGCCCAGCACCAGAATGATGCCCACCGGCGGCAGCGTGCAGTTCAGAATGTTCAGCCAGCCGCAGAAGTTCCAGTACAGCCAGACAGCAAGCACCGTGCCGATGATGCCAGAGACGAGCACCATGGGCTTCTTTTTCTGTCCAAAGATGTTGGCAAGGCCGAGGCCCGCAGAGTAGAGCGCGTTGTCGTTCGTCGTCCAGATGTTCAGGCCCAGGACCAGGATGGCGAGATAGAACAGCCCGAGGTTGATCATCACCTCGAAGATGTCGTTGCCGCCCACATAGACCGACGAGACGCCGCCGAAGAAGAACATCAGGGAGTTGCCGATGAAGAATGCGATCACCGTCGTAATGGCGCCCGCCTTGCCGCTCTTAGCAAAGCGTGAGAAGTTCGGCGTCGCCGTGCCGCCGGAGACGAACGAGCCGACGACCAGTCCCGCGCCGCCGATCACCGTCAGCGTGCCGCTGGACTTGGCAAACTGATCGACGATCGTGCCGTCGCCGCGCATGACGGCGAGCACCATCGCGACCGTTCCCAGCACCGCAACCATCGGGACGGCGATATAGCTGACGATCGTGAGCGACTTGATGCCAAAGTATGCCGAGGCCGTCATGCACACACCGGCGAGGATCACCAGCGCCCACTCCGCCGTCTTGCTGCCGCCCAGCAGCTCGTTGGCGACCGGAATGGCAAACATGGCGATGCCCACGCCGAACCAGCCGATCTGCGTGAACGAGATCATGGCCGAGGGCAGATACGAACCCTTGACGCCGAAGGCCTTACGCGCCAGAAGGTCAAGGCTCATGCCCGTCTCCGCGCCCACGTAGCCCAAAAGGCCCGTGTACAGGCTCAAAATCAGGCCGCCGACGATCAGCGACACGATAAAGCCTTGAAGATCAAGGCCGTCTGCCAGCTGCTGGCCCACCCACATGCTCGCGGAGAAAAAGGTGAAGCCCAGCATGATCATAAACATGGTCACGATGCCGCGTCGGGCGCTTTTCGGCACGATCGCCTCTGCGTAGTCAATATCCACTACCGTCTTTTCATTCTTCATGCGTTCTGTCCTCTCTAATATATAAATTTTTTAAAGGATATACTTTCTCAGGGTCGTGGTGAATTCGTCGATCCGCTGGCGCGCGATCTCCTTCAGCGAGACATCGCGCATGCCCTCCACAAAGCCGCGCTCCTGCTGATAGAGCCAGCGCATCGTCTTTTGGTCCAGCTTTTCGTAGTGGCAGTCCTTCAGCCAGTCCTCATAGGAGATCGGCAGCGGGTGCCCGAGCTTTTCCTCGAGCAGCGCCTGCTTGTCGATGCTGTCGGCGCGCTCTAAGATGCCGTTCCAGAATTCGAGCACCTCTTCGATGTGCTCGTGGATCTCGTAGCGGCGGGCGCCGCCGTCGTAGATCGTGCACTTTTCAAAAAGGGGATTCTGCATCGAGAGCGTCTCGCGGCGGAAGGCGGGGGCAATGATGCCGCCCTTCCAGTAAAAGTCGATCAGCGCGCGGTTGATACCGGAAACGCCCTTGTTTCCCTCTTCATAGCAGCTGAAAATGCCCTCGTAGTACACCGTGACAAAGCCCTCGAAGCCCGGCCAATACACGCGGATCTCCTGCGTCAGCTTTTCCAGGATCTCGACACCCTGCGTACCGCCGATCGTGAAGAGCACGATGTTGCGCAGCTTGGCCCCCTGCTTGCGGTAATAGTCGATCACATAGCGCAGGCAGTTTACAAGCGTCTCGCCTGAGGCGATGATGTCACCGATCAGCAGCGTGCTGTTGGGTACGGTGGCAAGCTTGCAGTATTTGATCTCAAGGCCCGTCATCTCGCCGTTTTCAAAAACGCGCTCGCTCGACATAAAGCTGATGTCGTGGACGCGGATGTGCTCTTTGTAGCAGCTCTCCTCCAGCGGGTAGTTCAGTGCACCCCGCAGGATCGAAAGGATATTCGCCGACGTGATCTTCTTTTTCTCTTTCAGGTAGTACATCATCTGCGAGGTCGCCGTCACGAGCGAGGCGTACACCTCGTAGCCCACCACCTCCGGATGGTTCATCAGCTTTCTCGTCTCGGCTTCTGAGACAATGTAGTACTCATTGAGGAAGTGTCCCCCCTCCAGCCGGTAGCAGTCCACGCCCTGATCGCAGAACTCCGGCACGATCTGAACGTCCTTCCAATTTTCGATCATCGCTCTCTCCTCCTAAAAAAAAGACCACCTGTCGAAGAATCGACAGATGGTCCATATTCTAAATATGAAAAACAAAAAGGGAAACGAAATGACATCTGTTGCGTTTTTTCAGCAGCATAGCAGGTGGCCTCCCTTTTTTCAATTTATGACATTATATGGAGAATGTCATATTTTGTCAATAAGGATTTTACGCTCATTGCGGCGTGAACGCCGCTTCCTGATTCCCTGCGTATCCGCAGGGTGCGGGTAAAGGGGGTCATTCTCTCACGTGAGAGAATGGCCCCCTTTAGATCCCCCAAGAGAACGCGAGGG
>CALAAN010000136.1 GCA_937884915.1 uncultured Oscillibacter sp. | reverse complement strand
CAAGAAGAACACCCCGGACAAGCTTGAGCTGAACAAGTACTGCCCCTTCTGCAAGAAGCACACCGTCCACACCGAAACCAAGTAATTAGGAAAGGCTGTTGAAACATGGCAGAAGAAAAGAAGAAAAAGGACCGCAGCAAGTGGTTCCGTGAAATGAGAAGCGAACTGAAAAAGGTCGTATGGCCCACCGCATCCACCACTGCGAAGAACACCGGCACTGTGCTGCTGTGCTCCCTCGTCGTCGGCGCCTGCATCTGGATCTTCGACTATGTGGCCGTTTCCGCAGTGCACCTGCTGATCGGTCTCGCGGGCTGACAGGAGAGCAGTCATGGCTGATAACGCTAAGTGGTATGTCGCGCATACTTACTCCGGCTATGAAAACGCAGTCAAGACGGCCATCGAGAAGTTCGTCGCCAACCGTCATCTGGAGGATATGATTTTCGACATCCAGATCCCGCTGGAGACCGTCACGGAGGTGACCGACTCGGGCGAGACAAAGGAAGTCGAACGCAAGGTCTTCCCGGGCTACGTGCTCGTCAAGATGATCATGACGGACGATACCTGGCATCTGATCCGCAACATTCGCGGCGTGACCGGCTTTGTCGGCACGGCGAACAATGAACCCATTCCTCTCACGGAAGAGGAAGTCCTGGCCCTCGGCATGGAGCGCCGCGAGATCGTGGTGCGCTACAATGTCGGCGATCAGGTCAAGATCACCGACGGCCCGCTTTCGTCCTTCCTCGGCACGGTCGAAGAGATCGACGCAGAGAAGAACAAGGTGTGCGTGGTCGTGTCCATGTTCGGACGCGAAACGCCGGTCGAGCTGGAGCTCGATCAGGTCGAGGTCGTAGAACCGTAATCACCGCCAAAAGCGATGAGCCGCAACCGCGGCAAACGTGGGAGAGACGCTGCGCGTCTCGCCAAGGGCGGCCGGAATCGCCGGCCGTTACCACATCAATATTAAGGAGGTGCCTCTCATGGCACAGAAGATCACCGGTTACGTTAAGCTGCAGATCCCTGCAGGCAAAGCAACTCCCGCACCCCCCGTTGGCCCCGCGCTCGGTCAGCACGGCGTCAACATCGCTGCGTTCACCAAGGAATTCAACGAGCGCACCAAGAACGACATGGGTCTCATCATCCCCGTTGTCATCACGGTGTATGCCGACCGTTCCTTCTCCTTCGTCACCAAGACTCCTCCCGCTGCCGTCCTCATCAAGAAGGAATGCAACATCGAGTCTGGTTCCGGCGTGCCCAACAAGACCAAGGTCGCTACCATTTCCAAGGCCTCTGTCCAGAAGATCGCTGAGATGAAGATGCGTGACCTCAACGCGAGCACTCTCGAGTCCGCGATGAGCATGATCGCCGGTACCGCACGCTCCATGGGCGTTGTCGTCGAAGAATAAGGAGGGTGTGAACAATGTTTAGAGGTAAAAAGTATCAGGATGCTGCAAAGCAGATCGAAAAGAACACTCAGTATGACGCCGCAGAGGGCTTCGGCCTGATCTGCAAGACCGCTTCCGCGAAGTTCGACGAGACCGTCGAGCTGCACGTCAAGCTGGGCGTCGACTCCCGTCACGCTGACCAGCAGGTCCGCGGCGCCATCGTCCTTCCCAACGGCACCGGCAAGAACGTCCGCGTTCTCGTCTTTGCCAAGGGTGACAAGGCCGAGGCTGCCAAGGCTGCCGGCGCTGACTATGTCGGCGAGATGGACCTCGTCGAGAAGATCCAGAAGGAAAACTGGTTCGACTTCGACGTCGTCGTCGCTTCCCCCGACATGATGGGTGTTGTCGGCCGTCTCGGTAAGGTGCTCGGTCCTAAGGGCCTGATGCCGTCCCCGAAGGCCGGTACCGTCACTCCCGACGTCGCCAAGGCCGTTCAGGAGTCCAAGGCCGGTAAGGTCGAGTACCGTCTCGACAAGACCAACATCATCCACTGCCCCATCGGCAAGGTCTCCTTCGGCCCCGAGAAGCTCGCTGAGAACTTCAACGCTCTCATGGGCGCGATCATCAAGGCCAAGCCTGCCGCGTCCAAGGGCCAGTATATCAAGTCCTGCGTCGCTGCCTCCACCATGGGCCCCGGCGTCAAGATGAACACCGCAAAGATCTAAAAGATTTCAAAAAAGCCCGTTCGGGCTTTTTTGATCCAGGATCGCACTCCGCTCTGTGCCTCGCCACGCAAGTGCGGCTCGACACTCGCTCCGCGAGAGGAATTTTTCTGACGCGCATGTCGTCAGAAAAATGATTTGAATTGGTTTGCGCCATGCGCGGCGCAAATGTGGGGTATTTTGCGGAAAAAACAATATTTGGGGTTGACAATGCTGTCGGCTCTGGATATACTATTAGAGCGTTCCAAAGACAGCAGGTGAGATTTATCTCGTAAGTCCTGCCGAGGATGGCAAACATTTATTGATTGCTTTACCGTCCTCATGTCCTCTGCGTGAGGACGGTTTCCTTTTTAGAACGCCTCTTTCCCATGGCACGCGAGGCGTGCCGCAAAATCCAATGGAGGTGAACTCAAGAAATGCCTAACGCAAAAGTTCTGTCTGAAAAGCAGGCGATCGTAGCCTCTCTGACCGAGAAGCTGCAGGGCGCGGCTGCCGGCGTTATCGTTGATTACAAGGGCATCACCGTCGCGGAAGACACCGAGCTCCGCGCAGAGTGCCGTAAGAACGACGTCGAGTATGCAGTTGTCAAGAACACGCTGCTCCGCTTTGCTTTCAACAACGTCGGCCTCAATGAGCTCGATGATCAGCTGAACGGTACCACGTCTCTTGCCATTGCTGCCGATCCCGTCGCCCCCGCGCGCGTGATCGCTGACTTTGCCAAGAAGCTGAACGGTAAGTTCGAGATCAAGGGCGGCTTCATGGAAGGTAAGGTCGTCGACATGGACACCGTCAATGCTCTGGCGGCGATCCCCGCTCTGCCCGTGCTGCAGGCGCAGGTGCTGGGCACCATGCTGGCTCCTATTTCGGGCCTTGCCTGCGTCCTCAAGCAGATCGCCGAGAAGAACGGCGCTCCCGCCGAGGAAGCTCCCGCTGCAGAATAATCTGCAACATCTTACAACACTAAAACAAATATCTTAAAATTGGAGGATCATTACAATGAGCGAGAAAGTTACCGCTATGATCGAAGAAATCAAGGGCCTGACCGTCCTGGAGCTCTCTGAGCTCGTCCACGCTCTCGAGGAAGAGTTCGGCGTTTCTGCCGCTGCTATGGCTGCTCCCGCTGCCGGCGGTGCTGCCCCCGCTGCCGAGGAGAAGACCGAGTTCGACGTCGTCCTCGCCGGTTTCGACGCTGCTGCCAAGATCAAGGTCATCAAGGCTGTCCGCGAGATCGCTGGTCTGGGTCTGGCCGAGGCCAAGGCTTTCGTCGAGTCCGCTCCGAAGGCTCTGAAGGAGGGCGTGTCCAAGGAGGATGCCGAGAACTTCAAGAAGCAGCTCGAAGAGGCTGGCGCGAAGGTCGAGATCAAGTAATCTCACCCTTTTACGAGGTTCAAAAAGCCCGTGTCGCAAGACACGGGCTTTTTCTTTTTGAACGCCTGATGGAGGCAATGACGGCTGTTAACATAATATTGATCGCTTACACATCAAAAGAAGGCGTGCACCGTGGGCTCGGATGGGGCAATGACGTCGATGATCTGATTCTGCGTGTAGACGCCGTAGTGCTTCCACGATGCGGGAGCATCCGTTCCATCGGGTATAAGATGGACGTCGATGGCATGGGGAAGATAGTCGAGCAGCTTGGACCGTTCGAATGTGCAAAGATAGGTGCCGCTGCGGACTTCGTCTGCGTCAAATACGCAATAGGATTCGTTGCGCACCTGATAGAGCAGATAATTTTCAAAGACGAGCTCGATTTTTGCGCTTTCATCGGGGCACAGCGATGTGCAGCGCGCGAGAATGCCGTCGAGGGCGGCGTTTCCTGTGGAAGAAGTCTGCACATTTGGTACCGTTTTGGCGCAGCAGATGGTGATGTGAAGTTCGTTTTCATCCTCCTCACGCAGCGTCAGGAGAAACGGCGCACGGTGGCTGGCGTCCACAAGGCGGCCTGCTTCGGTAAACATGATGTGTTGAGACATAGGTGTCACCTCATTTTTTAAATTTACATAACATGCTTTGAGCGAATGCGGGAGAGGGTCGGTGCATCAGGTTCATCCGATGGGTTCGGACTCATAGAGCTTTTCACTGTCCATGGGGCTTTTTCTGCTCGCAAAGGGTGGAATTCTGTTCACCGCGTGATGGTCAGGCAGTAGAACGATAACCGGTTTGTCTCTTTGCTGCTCAAGAGATCAGTTTCGCTGAGCTCACGCAGGTCCTCCGCGGCCAATTCATCGAATCGCACAGCGGCGCGGTGAATGACGGAGCGCTCCTCGAACGAGTAAAAGCCGCCCTGCCAGATATGCCAGAGCTCCACGCAGGGCGCGGATTTGAGGGCGGAACCGATGTAGTCGATCAGTCGCCGCGCGTGGCCTTCGGTGAAGTAGGCCCAGTCGAGACAGACGGCGAAGGCTTTGTCGGTAT
>CALAAN010000135.1 GCA_937884915.1 uncultured Oscillibacter sp. | reverse complement strand
TTCATCTTCGGCGCGATCGTCACGTCGATCCTTGAATACTTCACAAGCTGGATCATGGAAAAGCTCTTCCACATGCGCTGGTGGGACTACTCGCACTATAAGTTCCAGATCAACGGCCGCGTCTGCCTTTTGAACTCCACGTGCTTCGGCCTTGCATGCGTACTGCTGTGCCATCTTGTCCAGCCGTGGCTGTGGGCGCACATTGTGGCGCTTGGCACTGCCATCACCGTGCCGCTCGCATCGTTCATCTTCGGCATCTATCTGATGGACACCGTACTCTCCGTCCGCAGCGCCATCCAGCTCAGCTCCCAGATGGGCAAGCTGCGCGAGCTGCAATCCGAGCTCAAGGACTACGTCGCCGAAAAGCGCGAGGAGAGCCAGGAGCGTAAGGCCGAGCGCCGCGCCGAGGTGCGTGAGCGCGCCCGCATGCTGCGCGACGGCGCGGATATCTTCGAGCGCCGCCTGCTCCACTCCCACCCCGACATCCGCAAGTCGCGTGAAGACCTGCTCGCCGCGATCCGCGCCCGCCTGAACGAGAGCGAGGCCGAGGCCAAAAAGGCCGCCGACGACCTCTTCAGCGATGAACACAAGGCGTAATTTGTCAGACCGCGTGCGGTTGACTTCCGCTCGCAAACGGTATAAACTAAGCGCGCCGTCATCCAGCTGACGGCATACCACGCAGCAAAGGAGAATCCTGATCTATGAGCGAATGCACCCATAATTGCTCTACCTGCGGCGAGAGCTGCGCCGAGCGTGCAGCGCCGCAGTCCCTGCGCAAAGCGCCGCACCCCGAGAGCCGCATCGGCAAGGTGTTCGGCGTTGTGTCCGGCAAGGGCGGCGTCGGCAAGTCCATGGTCACAAGCCAGCTTGCCGTCACGCTGCACCGCCGCGGTTACAAGGTCGGCGTCATGGACGCCGATATCACCGGTCCCTCCATTCCGCAGGCCTTCGGCGTGCACGACAAGGCCGTCGGCACGCAGACCGCACTCTACCCCTGTGTCAGCCGCAGCGGTATCGAGGTCATGTCCATCAACCTGCTTTTGGAGGACGAGACCGATCCCGTCATCTGGCGCGGCCCCGTCATCGGCGGCGTCGTCCAGCAGTTCTGGACGGACGTTGTCTGGGATGTGGACTACCTGTTCGTCGACATGCCCCCCGGCACGGGCGACGTGCCGCTGAGCGTCTTCCAGTCCATTGCGCTCGATGGCATCATCGTCGTCACCTCCCCGCAGGAGCTTGTTTCCATGGTCGTGGAAAAGGCCGTGAAGATGGCTGAAAAGATGGACGTGCCCATCGTCGGCGTCGTGGAGAACATGAGCTATGTCGCCTGCCCCGACTGCGGCAGGAAGATCTACCTCTTCGGCGAGGGCAAGAGCGAAGAGGCTGCGAAGCGGCACAATCTTCCCCTGCTTGCCCAGATGCCCATCGACCCGAAGCTCGCCGCCCTTGTGGACGCGGGCAAGATTGAAGAATTCGAGGGCGCATGGCTGAATGCCGCCGCCGATGCGCTCGAAAAAACGCAGAAGCGCGCCGAATAACGAAAAGCAAGCGCAAAAAATCGCACCTCATTCGAGGTGCGATTTTTCTATCTTCTGTTTTAGGCTTAGTCGTTGGAATAGTTGTCGAAGTAGCCCTGGATGTAGACGATGGGCGTGCCCTTGTCGCCGCTGCCGCTCGTCAGGTCGCAGAGCGATCCGATCAGATCGGTCAGGCGGCGGGGCGTCGTACCCTCGGATACCATGTTGCCAACCAGGCTCTCGTCCGTCTTCTCGCGGATGCGCTCTTCGATGGCCGCCTTGAGCGCCTCGCCCTCGAGATCACCGAAGTCGTTGTCGGCAAGGTACTTGAGCTTCAGCTCGTTCGGCGTGCCGACAAGGCCCTTGGTGTAGCCCGGGGAGACGACGGGGTCAGCCAGCTCCCAGATCTTGCCGACGGGGTCCTTGAACGCGCCGTCGCCGTAGACCATGGCCTCGATGTGCTTGCCGCTGGCCTTGCTGAGGCGTTCGCCCAGCTCCTCGGCGACGGCCATGCAGTCGCGCGGGAAGAGCTTGACGGTCTCCTCGGTCGCCTTGTTGGAGCCGAGCAGGCCGTATTCGGCGTTGTAGCCGCTGCCGTTGACGCTTCTGTTGAGCAGATCGTCGAGGCCGAGCACCACTTTCGCGCCCGCAGCCTTGAGCAGGCGCTTGCTGCGCGCGCGGGTGTGGATGTCGCAGGTGATGACGGCGTCGGTGCAGCCGCACAGCGTCTGCACGCGGTTGCCGAAGAGCACCTCGACCTCAGCGCCCGCATTCTTGATGATACCGGAGTAGAAGTCGATGTAGTCGACGCCCGTGAACGGGTGCACCGCCGCGCCGAACTTCTCGCGGAACTGCGCGAGCGTTAAAACGTCGCTGTACGGGTCGACGCCCGCCGCATCGAGCTTGTCCCAGTCGACAAGGCCGTTGCCCACCTCGTCAGAGGGGTAGGAGAGCAGCAGCACGATCTTCTTGCAGCCCATCGCCATGCCGCGCAGCAGCAGCGAAAAGCGGTTGCGGCTCAAAATCGGGAACGCGACGCCCACGGTGCCGCCGCCGGTCTTTTCGCGCACGTCCTTGGCGATCTGGTCGAGCGTTGCATAGTTGCCCTGCGCACGCGCCACGACGGACTCCGTCACGGCGACGACGTCGCGGTCGCGCGGCTCGATGCCCGCTTCCTTCCACGCTTCCATCACGGAAGCGGCAGCGACCTCAGCAATGTTGTCTCCCTCGCGGATGATGGGCGCGCGCACGCCGCGCACGACAGTTCCGATCGTTCTCATCTTGATCTCCTTTTTATTTTATGGTCAGCGCACAAGGCGCTCTTGCAAAGTCATACAGTTCCGTATTATAATCACGGCATAGGGATAAGTAAAGCATCGTTTTTTGATAATAAATATAAACCGTTCTTATGGTTTAGGATCAGGAGTGTTTGCCAAATGGTCAAGCTGGAGCTTTACCGCGTCTTCCGCGAGGTTGCCGAGGCTGGGAATATTTCTCTGGCGGCGGAGAATCTCTACCTTTCGCAGTCCGCCGTCAGCCAGAGCGTCAAGCAGCTCGAGCAGCAGCTCGGCACGCGCCTTTTCCTGCGCTCGCCGCGCGGCGTCACGCTCACCGAGGACGGCCGCCTCTTATTTGAATATGTGCGCAGCGCCATGGGCCTTTTAGAGACCGGCGAGGACAAATTGCAGCAGTCGCGCACGCTTCAGGCCGGCACGCTCGTCATCGGCGCGAGCGACACCGTGACGAGCCAGTTTCTCCTGCCGCATCTTGACGCCTTCCACCGCTCGTATCCCAATATCCACATCCGCATCATCAGCGGCCGCAGCTATAAGGTGCTGGGCCTTCTCCGCGCAGGAAGAGTCGACATCGCCTTTGCCAGCGCCCCCGGCGACGCGGACGATTTAGAGCACGTCCCCTGCTTTGAAACGCACTCCTGCTTCGCTGCCGCGCCGGACTACCCCTGCGACTTCACCCGCGCCTACACAACCGAAGAGATCGCCGCGTTCCCGCTTATTCTGCTTGAGAAGAAGGCCTCTTCTCGCACTTACCTTGAAAAATACTTCCTCCAGAGCGGCGTCAGGCTCACGCCCGAGATCGAGCTCGGTGCGCGCAGCCTTCTTGTCGACCTGGCAAAGATCGGCTTCGGCGTTGCGGGCGTCACGCGCGAATTCGTCCAAAGCGAGCTTGCCGCGGGCGAGATCCGCGAGCTGTTCACCGCCTTTTCCATCCCGCCGCGCACCGTCGACCTGTGCATGCTGCGCAACGTTTCGCCCAGCGCCGCAACCGAACGTTTTGCCCGCGATGTGCTTGAAAAATTACAGAACAAATCCGTTTCCAATTAAATTCTGCAATGTTTCCGTCGTTTTGCACATTGAATCTGCACATTTTTTGTCATTTTCGCCGAGGCGATTTTCTTGACAGAATTTTAGCGGCATGTTACCCTTTCTCCTGCTGCAACAAGCGAAGATACACGATTTCAGGATCTTTTTGAAACTGAAAGCGATGGAAAACTCTGGAGAACTCATTCAGTTGGGTGCCGAAGGGGCAAGGCCTTGACCGAAAAATGTTAAGGCTGAATCTCTCAGGCAAAGGGACGGAGATCATCGGCGTACTGCCGGTCTTTCCGTCCCCGCTTCTTTTTTCTCTATTGTTTTTTTAAGCTGTCGATCTTCTGTTTGATCGGCAGCTTTTTATTTTCCGTATTTTTGAGTTTATAATATAAGGAGAGCAACATGACCGCATCATTCGAGAGCACGCTTTTCCCCATCGTCCAGAGGATCAACGAATACCTGAGCAACTACGTTTTGGTCATTCTGCTGCTCGGCGTCGGCATCTGGTACACGATCAAAACGCGCTGCGTTCAGATCCGCTGCTTTAAGGAGGGCTGGAACCGCGTGTTCGGCAGCATCACCCTCAACGGCAAAAAGGGCGGCGGCGGAATGAGCTCGTTTCAGGCACTCGCCACCGCCATCGCGGCCCAGGTCGGCACCGGCATCATCGTCGGCGTCGCGGGCGCGATCCTCACCGGTGGCCCGGGCGCGGTGTTCTGGATGTGGGTCATCTCGTTTTTCGGCATGGCCACAATCTACGCGGAAGCCACGCTCGCGCAGGAGACACGCATTGTCGAGCCCGACGGCACGGTCAAGGGCGGCCCTGTCTACTACATTACGACAGCCTTCAAGGGGAAATTCGGCAAGTTCCTCGCGGGCTTTTTTGCCGTCGCCATCACGCTGGCGCTCGGCTTCATGGGCTGCATGGTGCAGTCCAACTCCATCGGCGCGACGATGGAGACTGCGTTCGGCATCCCGTCCTGGGTCGTCGGCATTGTGCTGATCGTCATCTGCGCATTCATCTTCCTCGGCGGCGTACAGCGCCTTGCGTCCGTGACGGAAAAGGTCGTGCCGCTCATGGCGGCGGTGTTCCTCTTCGGCGGCCTCATCGTGCTCGTTGTCCGCATCAAGTACATTCCCGAGACCTTCGCCATGATCTTCCGCTACGCCTTTGAGCCGCAGGCCATCGTCGGCGGCGGCTTCGGCTACGCCATCAAACTCGCCATCTCCCAGGGTGCCAAGCGGGGTCTCTTCTCCAACGAGGCCGGTATGGGCTCCACGCCCCACGCCCACGCCCTCGCCAATGTCAAAAATCCGCACGAGCAGGGCACCGTGGCCATCATCGGCGTGTTTATCGACATGTTCATCATCCTGACGCTCAACGCCCTCGTCATCATCTCCACGCTTTACGCGGGCAACGGCCCGCTCTCCGGCTGCGGCGCGGCGGCGCTGAGCAGCACCTTTAATAAAACAAACCTTGCCCAGTGCGCGTTCGGCACGGTGTTTGGCTACAAGGCGGGCAGTTCGTTCGTCGCTATCTGCCTGTTCTTCTTCGCGTTCTCCACGATCCTGAGCTGGAATCTCTTTGGCAAGATCAACATGGTCTACCTCTTCGGCAAAAAGAG
>CALAAN010000134.1 GCA_937884915.1 uncultured Oscillibacter sp. | reverse complement strand
GAATGTTCTTCTGATTCTCCGGCGCGGCGGCGCGCATCGCGTCGATGTGGTCGCCGAAGATCGACTTCTGCGCCGCGATGCCGTCCGTGAGGCGGCTCTCCTCCGTCACGGTCTGTCCGCTCGTGAGCGGCAGGACGACGCCCTTTTCGGCGAACATAGCGTTCACAGCATTCACCGCATTTTCCGCCTTGCCGAGGCCGATGTACGGCGCGCAGTGGTAGACGGCCTCCTTGATCTCCTCCGGCTTCACGCCGCACGCGAGCGCCGCGGCGGTGTGGCGCTTGACCTCGTTCATCGTCTGGTTCGTCGTCGCCACGACTAAGATCACCAGCTCGCGCAGACTGGCGCTGAGCTTTTCCTCGGCGTAGACCTCGCCGTAGATGAGCCGCTCCTTGATGGCGGCAAACTCGGGGTCGGTGACGCCGAGCGCGGACGCGCCGCCGTACATCGCCTTTGTCGTCTTTTCTGCCTGTTCTGCTCTGTTCATTGCAATGCCTCCTGACAAATATCCTCCGCGGCCTCGGCTTGCCTTTGCGTTGACCGTCTTTTTCTGTTCTTTTCGATCTCGCGGCGCGGACAGCGCTCCCGCGCCGCGTCACGCTTCGATGTCCCTATCAAAAAATACAGACACCCTGATCGGATGTCTGTATTATATAACTTTTTTCGCCAAATGTCGAATCTTCTACTTAGAAGAACGAAAAAATCTGCTCATATTTTCGTATCTCCGCGGCTGTAAGCGCCACCTTTGTGATACTTCCGTGAAAAAATCGCAGAATCTGCATTTTTCCCCGATCGTCTCACTCCAACAGCACCCATCGAAGGCCCACCTTTCAACACTCCTCCGCCCGCTCCGGCAGCGCGGCAGTGTCCTTTCTGATACATGCCGCGGCGTAAATAGCCGTGATGAGTTCCGTAATGGGCATGGCGAACCAGAGCGAATCCGGCCCCGCAAGGAGCGGCAGCGTCAAAATCATCGCACCGCTGATGGCGAGCCCGCGCGCGACCGACACGACGAACGCCGCTCGCGGCTGCAAGATCGCCTGAAAATAGTATGTTGAGAAGATATTGAACGGCAGCAGCAAAAACGAGATCGCATACGCGCGGATAATGGCGGGTGCCATCGCCAAGATCGTCTCTGTTGGGTTCATAAAGATGCGGATGTAGAGGTTCGGGCACGCCACGCTCAGCGCCGTCCAGAATACGCCGAAAAACGCGGCCGTCCAGAGCGCGTAGCGCAGCGTCTCGCGGATGCGGTCTGCCTTCCCCGCGCCGAAATTCGTCGAAATGATGGGCTGAGACGCCTGTCCGACGCTGTACGCGCAGCACTGGGCAAAGGTGCTGACGTTGATGATGGGGCCATAGATTGCGAGCGCGTTCGAGTCGAGGTACTGCATGATCTGACGGTTAAAGAGCACGGTCAGAATGCCCATCGCCACATCGATAAAGAAGCTCGAAAAGCCCGTGAC
>CALAAN010000133.1 GCA_937884915.1 uncultured Oscillibacter sp. | reverse complement strand
ATAACGACCCTCGGAGACCGTACACGCGGCCTCCGAGGGTTTGTTGCATTTTTTCGCCCCGCTTTTATTGACAAGGGGGGCAAAAAATGCTATACTGCAAAAAGTTACAAAACGGTTACAAAGTTACAAATCGGTTACAAGGACAGGAGTGAGTCAGATGGCAGAAGCTACGGAGGGTCTCGTTTATCGCGGACACCCGCTGCGCCGTGTGGATAATCTCATCTACTACGGCTCGATGGCGGACAAATATATCGTGATGATGCAGGTGCTGGATACCGCGCCGCTCAAAGATATCACGCTTGCCAAGCGCGTTTCCATTCAGCTGCAGATGACGGACGCAAGCCTGCGTTCCCGCGACCGCGTGGTGCGCTCGACGGAAAAAGGAAGCCTCGGCGAGGCGATGGAATTTGCGTCCATCTGGCTTGAGCGCGCGCTGAGCGGCAAGATGTAAATAGCCGTCGCGCAGCCCCTGATTTTATTCACGAAAGGATGACTCAGCTATGAGAAACCATTCACGATGCTTATCGTTCCTGCTTTCGGGCATTCTCTCCGTCAGTCTGCTCGCGCCGCTCTCTTCGGCGCAGGCCGCTTACGACGGTTCGATCCGCAACCTCGTTGACCGTGTGACGGTGCTGACGGGATCCGTTCAGACCGAGAGCGCGAACGAAGAAGAGCTCGCCAAGCTCGATGAGATGCAGGCAGAGCTCGAAGACGCAGCCGACGCCAAGGAGGACGTGAGCGAGACCGAGACCGTCTCCATGGTCGTCACGGGCGGCACGATCAACGTGCGCACGGGCCCCGGCACGAATTACGACAAGATCACGCAGGTGGTCAGCGGCAAGCAGGTCACCGTCGTCAGTGAATCGAACGGCTGGTATCAGGTCACGTTCGACTCCACGACCGGTTGGCTGTTCGGTGAATATCTGCGCGATCCTGCCGATCTCGACGGGACGGTGGGTGTCAAGATCGTCTCCATGGCGATGCCGTTCCTCGGCACGCGCTACCGCTCCGGCGGCGCATCCCCCAGCGGCTTTGACTGCTCGGGATTTACGATGTATCTCTACGCGCAGCTCGGCTATTCTCTGCCGCACTCGGCGACCGCCCAGTATAAGAACTGCGGCTACGCCGTTGCCAAGGCTGATTTGCAGCCCGGCGATCTGGTGTTCTTCTCGGATTCCTCCCACGCCATCGGTCATGTCGGCATCTATATCGGCAACGGCCAGATCATCCACGCGCGCTACAGCGTCGGTAAGATCACGATCGACAGCCTGTCCGCGAGCTACTATGCTTCTCGCTACGTCGGCGCGAAGCGCATCGCGTAAAAAGTACATAAAGAAAGCGGAACAGCTGAGGCTGTTCCGCTTTTTTTATGTATTCAAAAAAGTGGCAAAGCCACTTTTTTGAGAAGGCTTCGTTGCGTTCTGTGCCTCGGTTGTCCGCTTAAAAGCGGACAATTCGACAGAGCACCGTTGCGGCATTACGATTAGCGCGCCTTTTGACGCGCTAATCGTGCCGCTTCCTCGAAAACGGTTCGCTGATTCCGCCGCAGGCGGCGCTTCACCGTTTTCCACTTCGCGCAAAGTGTTTTCTGTCACGCGCACACCCCAGGGTGGCTTCTCTTGCCGCTTTGCGGCAATTCACCTTCTGTCGCGGCAGAAAACGATTTGATTTTATTTCGTGCTGTGCGCAGCACGAAACTCTGCGAGGCTTTTATTCGACTGGCAATTCTGCGGTTTCCTCCGCTTTTTCAACCTCTGCGGTGCGGATGGCCTCAACTTCGGCCTTGGCTTCTGCGAGGACTTTTTTCTCGCTCTTTGTTTTGAGCTGCTTTTCGTCGAACTGTGCCCACAGGTCGGGGCGGCGCAGCATCGTGCGCTTGTAGCTCTCCTTTTTGCGCCATTTGGCCACGTTTTCGTGGTGGCCGGAGAGCAGCACGTCCGGCACGCGGCGGCCATGCCACTCGTCGGGACGGTAATACTGCGGATACTCCAAGAGCCCCGCCCAGTGCGACTCCTCGGTGAAGCACTCCTCCTCGGGCAGCACGCCGGGCACCATGCGGCAGATGGCGTCCGTCACGGCCATGGCGGGAATCTCGCCGCCCGTGACGACGAAGTCGCCCATCGAGAGCTCCTCATCCACGCACTCGTCGATAAAGCGCTGGTCGATGCCCTCGTAGTGGCCGCAGACTAAGATGAGATGGTCATAGTTGTCCTTCAGCTCACGCGCCACGCTCTGCGTGAATGTGCGCCCACAGGGGGAGAGGTAGATCGTATGCCCGCGGCTGCCGGCCTCCTCGCACACGTGCGCCCAGCAGCGGTATAAGGGGTCGGCCTGCATCACCGCGCCGCGTCCGCCGCCGTAGGGGTAGTCGTCGACCTGCATCTGCTTGTTCGTCGTGTAGTCGCGGATCTGGTGCGTCTTGATTGTGATGTACCCGCGCTCCTGCGCGCGGCCAAGGATGCTGACGTTCATCATCGCGTCGACCGAGGCGGGGAAGAGCGTTAAAATATCAATCCTCATCGGTCTCTAACCCCTCGATCATGTGCACGCTGATCTCGCGTGCTTCCTCGTCGATGTCCGTGATGAAGATATCCTTCACCGCGGGGATGAGATAGGTCTTCTCCTCGCCCCTGACCTTGTAGAGCTTGTGGGCGGGGTAGGAGAGCACGTCCACCACCGTGCCGATATACGTGTGGGGAAAGTAGTTGTAGACGTTCATGCCGATGATCTCGGCGTCGAAGTGCTCGCCTGGCTTGAGCTGCACGTCGTTGCGGCGAATGGAGAGCACCTTGCGCTTGAGCGCGGCGGCGGCATCCATATCATCGACCTCCGGCAGCTTCATGAGCACCATGTCGCCCTGCACGCGCTTGCTCGTCGGGCGGAAGGGCGCGCCGTCCATGTAGAACGTTTTGAACCCGCACAGAAGCTCGGGACTCACGTCCCAGGGCTGCACCTTGATCTCGCCGCGCACGCCGTGCGTGTTCACGATCTGGCCGACCTCGATATATTCGGGGCGCTCGCTCGGCCGCGGCGCGCCCTTTTTGGAAAAGAGACCCATTGTCATGCTCCTTTGTTTTGTTCTATCCATCCAGTATAACGGAATCGGCAGGGGATGGCAAGAATAAAAAACGTTCCCGAGAGCCTCTCGGGAACGTTTTTTTGTGGTTCAGTCTACGATGTCAACAGACACCTTTACGCCGGTGCGCTGAGCATAGGAACGGACGACCGTGCGGATCTCCTTGGCAATGCGGCCCTGACGGCCGATGACCTTGCCCATATCGTCAGGTGCGACGCGCAGCTCCAACGTAAGCTCGTCCGCGCCCTGCTTCTCCGTGACGGTAACGTCGTCGGGATGCTCAACAAGGCTGCGGGCGATGTAGAGCAGCAAGTCTTTCATTTCTTGCACCCCGGGTCTTACAGCGCGTTGACTTTCTTCAGCAGCGCACGGACCGTGTCGGTGGGCTGAGCGCCGGTCTTGATCCACTCCTGAGCGCGCTCAGCGTCGATCTTGATCTCGGCGGGGGAGACGCAGGGATTGTAGGTGCCGATCTCTTCGATGAAACGGCCGTCGCGGGGATAACGGGAATCAGCGACGACAACACGATAGAAAGGAGCCTTCTTGGCGCCCATTCTGCGCAGACGAATTTTAACCATGGTTACTACCTCCAAAAATAATGTAAATGATTTTGTATTATGATGAAATGCTTGTGCACTTATCAACAGAAATTACTTGAAGCGTTTTTTGCGCCCGAAACCGCGCATCCGGCCGCCACCGAAGCCGCCCATGCCCTTTGGCATCTTGCCGCCGCGCGTGACCTGCTTGATCATGCTCTGCATCATCTCAAACTGCTTGAGCAGGCGATTGACGTCCACGACCTCGAGTCCGCAGCCGGCGGAGATGCGCTTTTTGCGGCTGGCGCCGAGCACCGCGGGATTTTCGCGCTCATAGGGTGTCATCGAGAGGATGATCGCCTCGGTGTGCGCCATCATCTTGGGGTCAAGCTCGGCGTTTGCCATCTGCTTGCCGAGCTGGCCGGGCATCATGCCCGCGAGCTGTTCAAAGCTGCCCATGCTCTTGAGCTGGACGAGCTGGTCGTAATAGTCGGAGAGAGTGAAGCGGTTCTTTTTGAGCTTTTCTTCGAGCTTTTTCGCCTTTTCCTCGTCGATGCTCTGCTCGGCGCGCTCGATGAACGACAGCACGTCGCCCATGCCGAGAATGCGCTGCGCCATGCGGTCGGGGTGGAAGGGCTCGATCATGTCAAGCTTTTCGCCCGTGCCCATAAACTTGATGGGCTTGCCGGTCGCCGCGCGGATCGAGAGGGCCGCGCCGCCGCGGGCGTCGCCGTCGAGCTTCGTGAGCACGACACCGTCGATGCCGAGCGCTTCGTCAAAGGCGGTGGCGGCGTTCACAGCGTCCTGACCGGTCATCGCGTCGACGACGAGCAGGATCTCGGTCGGCTTGACGGCGGCCTTGATGCGTTTGAGCTCGTCCATCAGCGCTTCGTCGATGTGCAGGCGGCCTGCGGTATCGAGGAAGACCATGTCGTTGCCGTGGTCACCGGCGTACTTGACGGCCTCCTGTGCGATCTGAACGGGATCGATCTGACCTATCTCAAAAACGGGAATGTTTAATTGTTTGCCGACGACCTGCAACTGCGTGATGGCCGCGGGACGGTACACGTCGCACGCGGTGAGCAGCGGACGGTGGCCCTGCTTGCGGAAGTAGCCCGCGAGCTTGGCAACGTTCGTCGTCTTACCGGCGCCCTGTAAGCCGACCATCATGACGACCGTCGGCGGCTTGGAGGCAAACGTCAGCTTCGCATTGGCGCCGCCCATGAGCGCGGTGAGCTCTTCGCTGACGATCTTGATGACCTGCTGGGCAGGCGTCAGGCTGTCGAGCACCTCGGCGCCGACGGCGCGCTCGGACACAGTCTTGACAAAGTCCTTGACGACCTTGTAGCTCACGTCTGCCTCTAAAAGAGCCAGACGCACCTCGCGCATTGCGAGCTTGATGTCCTCTTCGCTCAGGCGGCCCTTGCCGCGCAGGTGTTTGAATGTGGCGTTGAGCTTTTCGCTCAGTCCTTCAAATGCCATGGATGTATTACTCCTTGAGTGCCGCCGCCTCGGCCTCGATCACGCCGGCAAGCTCTTCGAGCTGGCGGTCTTCATACCGGCGGAAGTTGAGCTGCTTGATCTGCTCGGCCGCGTCCGTGATCTTTTCCACGTGGGGCTGAAGCTGCATAAAGCGCTTGATGAGCCCCGTCTTGTCTTCGATCTCGGTCATGTAGTTTTCCGCGCGCACGATGACGTCGCGCACGCCCTGACGGGAGATGCCGTAATTCTCGGCGATCTCGGAGAGCGACAGGTCTTCATTGTAGTAGAGATCGTAGAATTCCTTCTGGCGGTCGGTGAGAAGCTCCCCATAAAAGTCGAAGAGCATCGTCATACGAAAGGTCTGGTTTTTCACGGGAAGTTCCTCCTTAGTGCAGATTCTTGTGTAAAGTTTTATACCTTTACAACATGAATCAGTTTACATGATTTTATCAAAAATGTCAAGGAAAAATCGCAAGAAAAACGTCATGCGAGCAGAAAATTCTTCCGTTTTTGCGCCGGAAAGTGCGGCGTAAGCAGAAAAGAGTGGAATTGTTCACAGTTTCGTGGTATCCTACCATTAAAATCTGAAAAAATGACCACAGGAGGAATCCGTGATGGAACCGGTCAGACTTGAGATCGCACCCGAGGTGAACCTCGACTATGTGCGCTCGGATAAATTCAAGACGGGGACGCTGAGCGTGCAGCTCATCACGCCGCTCGACGAAAAAACGGCGAGCTTTGGTGCGCTGCTGCCGAGCGTGCTGCGCCGCGGCACGATGCCGCACCCCGATATGCGCTCGCTTTCCACCGCGCTCGACCTGCTTTACGGCTCGTCCATCGGCTGTACGGTGCGCAAAAAGGGTGAAAACCAGTGCATCGGGTTTGCCGCGAGCTTCATCGACGAAGAATTCGTCCCAGGCGGGGAAAAGCTGCTCGAGCCGATGTGCGACCTTTTGGGCGAGCTGCTGCTTGACCCCGTGACGCGCAACGGCCGCTTTTTGAACGACTATGTCGAAAGCGAGAAGCAGAACCTCATTGATGCCATCCGCGGCATCATCAACGACAAGCGCGACTACGCCGATTTGCGCCTGCTTCAGGAGATGTGCCGCGGCGAGCGCTACGGGGTGGACAAGTTCGGCTCCATCGCGCGCGTCGAAAAGATTACGAACCAGACGCTCTTCCGCTACTATCAGGATCTGCTCTCTACCGCGCACTTGGAGCTCTTCTACTGCGGCAGCGCCGAGCGTGAGCGCGTGGAGGAGGCCATCTCCTGCGCATTTGCGCCGCTCCGGCGCGGGCGCGTCGTGCCGCCGGTCGTCGCGGAGAAGAAAAGCGCGCCGGAGACGCCGCGCGAGATCACCGAGCGCATGGACGTGACGCAGGGCAAGCTCTCGATGGGCTGGCGCGCGTCGACGAACGACGCGCCGGCGATGATGCTGGCAAACCTCATCTTCGGCGGGTACAGCAACTCCAAGCTCTTTTTGAACGTGCGCGAAAAGTTGTCCCTCTGTTACTATGCCTCGTCCTCCTACCACCGCTCTAAGGGCATCGTGACGGTCTCGTCCGGCATCGAATGCAAGGATGTGGAGACCGCCAAACGCGAAATTCTTGCCCAGCTTGCAAGCGTGCAGCGCGGCGAATTTGAGGACTGGGAGGTCGAGGGCGCGCGAGCGTGCCTGATCGCCTCGCTCGAATCGCGCAGCGACAGCGCGGGCCGCATGGAGGAAAACGCTCTCGGTCAGGCGGCCACGGGTATCCGCGAGACGGCGGACGAGCTCATCGCGGCGCTGCGCGCCGTGACGAACGAGCGCATTGCCGAGGCCGCGCAGAGCCTGACGCTCGACACGGTGTATTTCCTGACAGGGGAGGACAGCAGGGATGAATGAGAAAAGCTATCCCCGCATCGGGGAAACGGTTCTGGAAAAGACGCTGCCGAACGGCTTGAAAATTTTCATCGTTCCCAAGCCCCAGCACCGCAAAAAATACGCCTTTTTCGCCGCGCGCTACGGCGGGATGGACATGCAGTTCATCCGAAACGGCGAAAAGTGCGACACGCCCGCAGGCATCGCGCACTATTTGGAGCACAAGATGTTTGACACGAAGGACGGCAACGCCCTGCAGGTGCTCTCGCAGAACGGCGCGGAGCCGAACGCCTTTACCTCCAACGCGATGACGGGCTATTACTTTGACTGCACCGAGCATTTTGAAGAAAATCTGCGCATCCTGCTCTCGTTTGTCTCGGTTCCGTACTTTACGGATGAGAGCGTGGAGAAAGAGCGCGGTATCATCTCTCAGGAAATTCGCATGGTCGAGGATTCGCCCGACTGGCAGGTCTACGAAAGGCTTCTTGCCTGCCTGTACCGCTCGTCTCCTGCGCGCGTGCCCATCGCCGGCATGGTCGAGAGCATTGCGGGCATCACGGCGGAAACACTGTACGACTGCCACCATGCGTTCTACTGCCCGTCCAACATGGCGCTGTGCGTCGTCGGCAACGTCGATCCCCACGCGGTGATCGCGCTGGCCGAAGAGGTCCTGCCCCGCGAGCGCGGCGAGGAGATCGTGCGCTGCTACGGCGAGGAAGAGGACGGCGCCGCCGCGCAGAAGGCGACCGTCACGCAGATGGAGGTCGCGCTGCCGCAGTTTTTAGTCGGCTTCAAGTGCGAGACGGACGAGGGTGACCTTTTGCGCCAGTCGCTCATCGGCGAAATGGCAAGCGATGTGCTGCTCGGCGATTCGTCGCCGCTCTACCAGCGCCTTTATGACGAGGGACTCATCAATTCGAGCTTTGGCGGCGGCTTTGACCAGCTGCCGGGCGTCGCGGTGCTTTGTGCCGGCGGCGAGAGCGAGCAGCCGCAGAAGGTAAGCGACGCGATCCTCAAAGAGGCGCAGCGCCTCGCGTGCGAGGGCATCGACCCAGACTTTTTCGAGCAGATCCGCCGCGCGAGCTTCGGCGCGACACTGCGCGCGCTCAATTCGTTTGAAAATATCGCCATCTCCATGGCGGATGGATACTTCCGCGGCTTCGACGCGCTCCGGTTCCCTGAGGCGTATGCGAGCATCGAAAAATCGGATGTCGAGCGCTTCCTGCGCGAGAACCTGACGGACAGCCGCCGCGCCATCTCCATCATCGAACCCAAGAAAGAAGGATAACAGTTCCATGAGTTATACCGACGCGCCTATCAGCTTTCCCGGCCTTTTCGGCGACTGGCAGTTCACCGTGCCGTCCAAGGCTCTGAACATCGGCAACGGCATCTACTGGTACGGCATCATCATCGCCGTGGGCATGCTGCTGGGCCTCTATTTCTGCATGAAGCAGGCGCACAAATACGGCCTGACCGAGGACAACGTCATCGACACGGTGCTCTGGGCCATCCCGTTTTCCATCATCGGCGCGCGCATTTACTATGTGCTCTTCTACCTCGACCTGTTCCGCAACAGCGACGGATCAATCAACTGGTCGTCAACGTACCGCATCTGGGATGGCGGCCTTGCCATCTACGGCGGCGTCATCGCGGGATTTTTGACGGCGTATATCCTGAGCCGCTGCCAAAAGTTCTCGTTCTGGGCTCTGGCGGACTGCTGCGTACAGGGCCTGTTTATCGGTCAGGCCATCGGCCGCTGGGGCAACTTTATGAACAGAGAGGCCTTCGGTGCGGCGACGGAGCTTCCCTGGCGCATGAGGCTGTGGACCTCGGCCACGACGTATGTGGACGTGCATCCGACATTCCTCTATGAAAGTCTGTGGAACGTTATCGGTCTGCTGCTCCTTTACTTCATCGTCTCCCGCGCCCGCCGCTTCGATGGGGAAAACACCTGCTTCTACTTCATTTGGTACGGCATTGGCCGCTTCTGGATCGAGGGGCTGCGGACGGACAGCCTGTATCTTTTCAACTGGGAGCTGTTCGGCCAGCGCATCCGCGTGTCGCAGGCGCTGTCGCTCGTGATGGTGCTCGTGTGTGCGGGCATCCTGATCTACCAGCTCAAGGTCAAAAAGGCCGACGGGGCGAATCTATTTGTCAAGCGCGTGCAGCAATCGGCGGAGACGGAAGAAGCCGCCGCGGAACCCGCGGCATCGGACGAGCAGCAGTAAGCCATGCACTATCACATTGACAAAACCGCCGCGCAGAGCGCATATTTGCAGCTCTATCACCAGCTGCGGCGCGATATTGTGGGCGGCGTATACCCGCTGGGGACGAAGATGCCCAGCAAGCGTCTGATCGCGGCGGAGACGGGCGTGAGTGTCATCACGGTCGAGCACGCGCTGGCGATTTTATGCGATGAGGGGTATCTCGAATCCCGCGAGCGCAGCGGCTACTTTGTGAGCTTCGCCGCGGCGGACTGCTTTCCGGTCTCCGAGACGGAGACCGAGCGCCGCGTGACGGTTTCCCACAGCACGGAGGATGAATTTCCGTTCCCGTCGCTTGCCAAAACGATGCGGCGTGTGCTCAGCGAGTACGGCGAGAGCATTCTTGTGAAGTCACCGAACAACGGCTGCGCCGAGCTGCGCGGCGCGATTGCGGCGTATCTGTCCCGTTCGCGCGGCATCAGCGTTCAGCCGGGGCAGATCGTGATCGGCTCGGGCGCGGAGTACCTCTATGGGCTGATCGTGCAGCTTCTGGGGCGCGAGCGCGTGTTCGCGCTCGAAGACCCGTCCTACGACAAGATCCGCAGGGTGTATCAGGCGCACGGCGTCACGTGCGAGATGCTGCGCCTCGGCAGCGACGGCATCCGCTCTGACGAGCTCGCCCGTGCGAGCGCGACGGTGCTGCACGTCACGCCATTCCACAGCTTTCCAAGCCTGGTCACCGCCAGCGCGGGTAAGCGCCGCGAGTATCTCCGCTGGGCGGAGGAGCGCGGCGGCTATATCGTCGAGGACGACTTCGACTCAGAGTTCAGCGTGTCGAGCAAGAGCGAAGATACACTTTTCGCCCTTGAGCCCGAGCGCTCGGTCATCTACATGAACACATTTTCCAAGACCATCGCGCCGTCGATGCGCGTGGGCTACATGGTGCTGCCGCCCGCGCTTTCCGAGCGCTTTCGCCGCGAGGTGGGGTTCTACTCCTGCACGGTGCCAGTTTTCGAGCAGTATGTGCTCGCCGAGCTCATCGGCAGCGGCGACTTCGAGCGCCACATCAACCGCATCCGCCGCAGACGGCGGCGGGAATGAAACATAACGCCGTCCAAATTCGACGATTTGGACGGCTTTTCGTTTGTCTCAAACATTCGAGGTGGACAATTCTCCACGCTTGGGGTAACATCATAGAAAAACGGAAACGGACGGGAAGTATGGACAAGTACAGCATCTTGAAGCAATATTACGGCCACAGCGCGTTTCGCGCGGGGCAGGAGGCGCTGATCGACGCGATTCTCTCCGGGCGCGACGCGCTCTGCGTCATGCCGACGGGCGGGGGCAAGTCGCTCTGCTATCAGATCCCCGCGCTGCTCCTGACGGGGATCACGCTTGTCGTTTCGCCGCTCATTTCGCTGATGAAGGACCAGGTCGCGGCGCTCAAAAGCGCGGGCATCCCTGCGGCGTACATCAACAGCTCGCTGACGGGCGAGCAAATCCGCACGGTCTACGCCCGCACGCGCAAGGGCGCCTACAAGCTCATCTATGTCGCGCCCGAGCGGCTGGAGACGAACAGCTTTTTATCGCTGATGCAGGAGATGGACGTGTCGTTTCTCGCAGTGGACGAGGCGCACTGCATTTCGCAGTGGGGGCAGGACTTCCGCCCGAGCTACCTCAGCATCGTCGATTTCATCAATGCCCTACCGCGCCGTCCCATCGTCGCGGCCTACACCGCCACGGCGACAAAGCAGGTGCAGTCCGACATTCTGCGGCTGTTGCAGATCAAAGACCCATATCGCATCGTGACGGGCTTTGACCGGCCGAATCTCTATTTCGACGTGCGCCGCCCGAAAAACAAGTTTTCCGCCCTCGCCGCGCTCATCGACGAGCGACGGGGCAAGAGCGGCATCGTCTACTGCGCGACGCGCGCGGCGGTCGAGCGCGTGTGCGACAGTTTGTGTGACCGCGGCGTCGCCGCCACACGCTACCACGCGGGCCTCACGGATGAGGAGCGGCAGCAGAATCAGGACGATTTTCAGTTTGACCGCAAGACCGTCATGGTCGCGACGAACGCCTTCGGCATGGGCATCGACAAGTCGAACGTCA
>CALAAN010000132.1 GCA_937884915.1 uncultured Oscillibacter sp. | reverse complement strand
TGCGCTTTTTTGCCTTTTTGCTGCGGCGCGGCTCATCGTCATAGCCGCGCTCATAATAGTCCTGCTCTCTCATCTCAAAATTGCTCCGATCATTTTTCTTTTGGTTTACAATAATGCATTCTACCCTGCGCGGCGGAATTGTGCAAGAGTAATTTTGCCGCGAATAGGGAGTGCTTCTATCTTAGACGAAAAATGTCGCAAAATGTTTCAGAATCCCTTGTATTTTTTTCGCGTGGCCATGCCGCCGCGGATGTGGCGCTGGGCCTTGTTGACCTCCAGCACCTCCTTGACCTGCAAGTACAGGCTGCGGTTGAACTGCGGCAGGCGGTCCTGCAAGTCCTTGTGCACGGTGGACTTGCTCACGCCAAATTTTTTCGCCGCGGCGCGCACGGTGGCGCGGTTTTCGATGATGTAGGCGGCCAGCGCGCAGGCGCGCTCTTCCATGTTACCCTTCATGCAGCACACTCCTGACTCATGTTGCTCCATCTATATGCGTGCAGAAGGGGAATATGCGCATCGAAAATGAATACGCAGCAAAAACATTGTGCAGGGCGGGCGGTGCATGGTATAATGCCTGTAATTGCACCGGAAGCGGCGCAGACGAAACGCCAGGGAGGCCCTGCATGGAAAATAAACTCATCCGCAGCAAATACTTTTTATACCTGACCGAATTTTTTGCCGGTATGTCCGTCATGGCGGTCGAGCTCGGCGCGAGCAGGCTCATGGCCCCGTACTTCAGCTCGTCGCAGATCGTGTGGACGGTCATCATCGGCGTCATCATGATCGCGATGGCGATCGGCAACGTCTGGGGCGGCAAGCTCGCCGACAAGAGCGCGACGCCCGATAAGCTCTACCGCCGTCTCATCATCGCGGCCATCTGGATCGCGCTCATCCCATTTGTGGGGCGCTATCTCATCGCGGGCATCTCGCTGCTGCTGGCGCTTTTTGTGACGAAAAACTTCCTCGTCTGGGCGGCGCTCGCAGCGTGCCTTGTGATCTTCGCGTTCCCGTGCGTGCTGCTCGGCACGGTCACGCCGTCGCTCACGCGCTTCACGGTCGACAATCTCGACGATACGGGCAAGACCGTAGGCCGGCTGAACGCGCTCAACACCATCGGCAGTATCATCGGAACCTTCGTGCCGACGTTCGTGACCATCCCGGCCGTCGGCACGGCGGCGACGTTTTTGATCTTCTCCGGCGTGCTCGCGGCCATCGGCATCGCGTATTTCGTGTTTGAGAAGAAAAAGAGCGTGCCGGGCGTCGTCTCTGTTCTTCTGATTATCGGTCTGTGCTTCGCCCTGCCGTCTTACAGCTTTGCCTTCTGGCAGAACGATATCACGCTTGAGGACGAGTCCATCTACAACTATTTGCAGGTGCAGGACGACGCGAAGCGCACGACGCTCTCGACAAACGTGCTCTTCGGCGTGCAGAGCGTGCAGGTCAAGGGCGGCGCGCTGACGGGCATGTACTATGACTATGCGCTCGCCGCGCCCTGCATGGCGGGCATGGACGGCACGGACAACGAAAACCGCAGCGTCATGATCCTCGGCATGGGCTCTGGCACGTACGCGAGCTACTGCACGCGCTATTTCCCCGGCGCGAGCGTGCAGGGCGCGGAGATCGACAAAAAGATCGCCGACATCGCGACGGACTACTTCGGACTTCCCGACAGCGTGACCGTCGCGGTCGAGGACGGACGCGCGTATTTGGCTGCAAGTGAGGAAAAATTCGATGTCATCATGGTCGACGCTTATCAGGATATCACCATCCCGTTCCAGCTCTCGAGCGTCGAGTTTTTCAATGAAGTACAGGCACATTTGAAGCCGAACGGCGTGATGGTCGTGAACCTCAACATGACCTCGGCGGAGGACGGCTCCATCAACGAATACCTCTGCGACACGATGGCGAGCGTCTTCCAATACACCGTCACCGCGCCGGTGAAGGGCAACACGAATACCGAGGTTTTCTGCACGAACGCGGATAACTGGGAGGAGATGTTCCTGCACAGCATCGCGAATCTCAGCGACAGCGATTACGCCGGCATGATGCGCACGGTGTACTCCAAGCTCACGCCCTACGAGGGCGGAAACTGCATCCTGACGGACGACAAGGCCCCCGTTGAGGTGCTGGGCATGCGCGTGCTCGACGAGCTCATCGGTGACGAGCTTAATTATTACAAGGACGAGCTGAGAACCGGCGGCCTGTCCGCGCTGATCGGCAGCTGAAAACAAAAAATTCCCGCGCTCAGCGCGGGATTTTTTTCGGGATAGAGAGCTTCGCAGAGTTTTTACCTGCAAGGGGTATGCGGCATCTCCGTAAGGCAGCAAAGCTGCCAACGGCTGCCCAGGTGCCGCGCACGGCACGAAATAAATTCAAATCGGTTTTCTGTCGCGACAGAAGGTGAATTGCCGCAAAGCGGCAAGAGAGGCCACCCTGGGGTGTGTGCGTGGCAGAAAACTCTTTGCGCGAAGTGGAAACCGGCGAAGCGCCGCCAGCGGCGGAAACAGCAAGCCGGTTTCGAGGAAGCGGCACGATTGGCGCGCCTGCAAGGGCGCGGGAATCGTAGTGCCGCAACGGTGCAAGGTCGAATTGTCCGCTTTTAGCGGATAACCGAGGCACAGAACGCATCGAAACCTTTTCAAAAATGTGGCTTTGCCACTTTTTTGATTACAAAATTAACATCAAAACGGGGATCACGACAAAGCAGGCGACGGTGGAGAGCGCCGCGCCCTGCGCGGCGAATTCTTCGTCCGCGCCGTATTCCGCGGCGGCCACGACCGTCTGTGTCACGACCGGCATCGCCGCCTCCACGATGTATACGCTGCGCGCAAGGCCAGTCACGCCGAAGGATGCGCAGAAAAGCGCGCAGACGGCGGGAGCGGCGATAAAGCGGAACAGGAGCATTGCGCCGAGCGCCCGGTCGATGCGCAGGTTTTTCAGCCCCAGCTCATGGATGATGTAGCCCGTCAGCAGCAGCGCCAGCGGCGTGACGAGATTGTTCATATAGCGGCAGTAGGTCATCACGAGCGCGGGCAGCCGGACGTCCAGTAGCACAAGGGCGATGGCGGCCAGCGTGCCGAGGATGGTGGGCGTTTTGAGGAAATGCAGCAGCATTTTTGCCGAAAGCCCGCCCGCCTCTCCGGACCAGCGCACCAGCGAAACGCCGCCGAGCTGCATGAACGTGGTGCTGACCATCCAGTAGAGCATCACATAGGGTGTGCATTCGCTTCCGAACAGCTCCGTACACATCGCAAGCCCGATGAACACGCAATTGGACACCGCGCACATCATGATGAAAATGCCCAGCCGCCGGCGCGGCAGGCGCAGGAGCTTTCCCAGCGCAAAGGCGAGCAGGAAGTCCAGCAGGCAGGAGCAGAAACCCGCCAGCAGCATACGCAGGGACTGCCCCAGCAGGCCGCGGGACAGATTGGCCTGAAAGCTGTAAAGGCACATGCAGGGGATGGCAAGCGTCATCAGGAATTTGCTGATGAACGCCTTGGCGCGTGCGTCCATCCAGCCCCTGGCCGCGCAGAGATAGCCCGTTGCCGTGAGGAGAAGGATGAGCGTGACGGAAGAGACCGCATGCAGAAATGCTTCCATGGTGTGACCTCGGTGTTAAGAAATAGTTATACCAGTATAACACTATCGCGGAAAAAGACAAGGGCAGGCGCAAAAGATAGCTTGAAAATGCGCAGACGATACGTTATGATGTGCGGAGATGAGCGCACACGTGCGCCGTTTGAGAAAAGACTTGAGAACTTTGAGAGGAGATTTGATTTTATGAAAGCAGCGCTGGTGATCATGGCGGCTGGCATGGGTTCGCGCTACGGCGGCAACAAGCAGGTGGACGGCATCGGCCCGAACGGCGAAATTTTGATGGAATACTCCATTTTCGACGCGCTGCGCGCGGGCTTTACGAAGGTGGTCTTCATCATCAAGCCCGACATGCGCGAACTGATGGAGAACATGGTCGGCCATCACCTTGCCGCGCGCAAGACCGCGGACGGGGACAATGTCGAGGTTTGCTACGCGTATCAGGATTTTTCGAGCGTGCCTGATTTTTATAAGGTGCCCGAAGAGCGCGTCAAGCCCTTCGGCACGGTGCACGCGCTGCTGTGCGCGCGCGAATTTGTGCATGAGCCGTTCGTCGTCATCAACGCCGACGACTATTACGGCGTGGACGCATTTAAGACGATCTACGCTGAACTCGGCAAGCTCGCCGCGAGCGGCGAGGGCACGATGGTCGGCTACGACCTCTGCAACACCGTGAGCGAGCACGGCACGGTCACGCGCGGCGTGTGCCACGTGAACGAGCAGGGCATGCTCGACCGCGTGGTCGAGACGTTCCACTTAAAGCCCTGTGAGGATGGCAAGATCCGCGACATTCAGGAAAACGGCGACGGTCCGGTTTACGCGCCCGAGACGCCGGTCTCGATGAACTTCTGGGGCTTTACGCCGTGGCTGTTTGAAAAGTTGGACGCCTACTTCAAAGACTTCCTCCGCGCGCTGCCCGAGGGTGAGATCAAGGCCGAATGCCTGCTGCCGAGCCTGATCGGCGAGCTCATCGACCGCGGCGAGCTCACCGTCTCCGTCCTGCGCTCAAGCGCGCGCTGGTTCGGCATGACGTATCACGAGGACAGGGAAATGGTGCAGCGCGAGCTTCAAAAGCTGCATGACGCTGGCGTGTATCCGAAGTCGCTGCGCGCGTGAGCGAACAAAACCGAAAAGCAACATTTTGCCGCCTCCGGACATACTAAGTCCGGAGGTGATTTTTATGCCGCGAAAAGACCCTGGCATGCCGTACGACCTGACGCCGATGCTCAAGGCGCGCTTCGGCCAGCCGGACGACTGCGCCGACCTTGTCAACAAATACGGCACGTACAACATCCAGCCAACGTCGGACACGGAAAATCTGTTCCCGATGATCGCGCCGGGCCTTCCCGAGCAGTGGAAACGCATGGCGATCAGCAAGAAAGATATTGAAAACTTGCAATAGGGCTAACGAAGGGGAGACGCGCCCGCGCGTCTCCCACTTTTTCTTCAAAATCCCTGAAATGACAGGGGAAATGGGCTGTTTCCCAAAAGAGAAAGATTGACACATACAAGTTCGACAAAAAAATAAATGACATAATGTAGAAATTTATTGCTGGTATACAAATTGAGAACATGACTGGTACTTGCTTTACAGCTGAAAATGTATAAAGTAAAAGCAAGAGCTGTCTGCCGGAGCGGCTGCTGTGAGAGAGACCGCCTTCCGGCGCGACTTGCCAATATGAAGGAGGAGAGAGAATGGAAACCAAAAGCAACGCGAAACTGAAAGCCCTGTTTATCATCCCGTCAGTCATCGGCGTCATCCTGTTCATGATTCCGGTCAAGAATGCGGACGGTGACTGGACCGTTGTGGTCAAGATCATCGCCGACCTCATCTCGGGCGCGATCGGCGGCTTCCTGCCGCTGCTGTGCGTGCTGATCCTGACCGTTTCGGCCATCATGTCGCTCATTGCGCTGGGCAAGCCCAAGTTCATCATGGACAGCGACATCATGAAAGAGTGCTTCGCCTGCAAGCCCATCTGGGTCGTCATCCGTGTGCTGGCGGCTATCTTCGTCTGGCTCACGTACATGGGCGTTGACGCGGAGGGCACCGGTTTTATCAGTATGATCACCGGCGGCGGTCAGGGCGGCTTCATCCTGTACGACCTGCTCACCACGCTCGTCATCATCTTCGTCATCGCGGCGCTGCTGCTGCCGCTGCTGCTCGACTTCGGCCTGCTCGAATTCGTCGGCGCGCTGCTCACGAAGGTCATGCGCCCCCTGTTCAAGGTCCCCGGCCGCGCGGCGGTCGACTGCATCACCTCCTGGATCGGCGACGGTACGCTCGGTGTCATGCTGACGTGCAACCAGTATGAGGGTGGCTATTACTCCGCCAAGGAGGCGAGCATTATCGCCACGCTGTTCTCCGCCGTGTCCATCACGTTCACCCTCGTCGTTCTCGATACGGTGGGCCTGCTCGATTACTTCGGCATCTACTACCTCATCGTCTGCCTCGTCGGTATCGTCTGCGCGATCGTGTGTCCCTACCTCTACCCCCTGCGCAAAAAGCCCAACACGTACTTAGTCGAAGGCAAGGCCGCGCCCGACACCCTTCCTGCCGGCTACAAGAGCAATGTCGAGTACGGCATGGACCTCGCCATGAAGCGCGTTGCCGAGCACAAAGGCATCGGTCAGTTCTTCGCGAGCGGCGTGAAGAACGCCTGCAGCATGTGGTTCGGCGTTCTGCCCTCCGTCATGGCCATCGGCACCGTTGCACTCATTCTTGCCAATTACACCCCGATTTTTGAATGGCTCGGCATCCCGTTCCGCCCGCTGCTCCAGCTTCTGCAGGTGCCCGAA